>DAITQE010000016.1:0-16449 GCA_036833235.1 Opitutus sp. | reverse complement strand
GTCGGGGTGACGGTCGTGGAACCAGAGCGCGGCGATGCCGAGGCCGCAGGTGGGTATGACTTTTAGATTCGTGGCGTTGAGGATGAGCGGACACCGCGCGAGGCTGACACGGAACGCCTGGGGATAATCGTCCTGCGGATCGAAGCTCCAACCCTTCACGCGATCCGGATACTTCAACCCGTAGAGGGTGCGGTAGCAGGCTGGTGCTCCCTCGGTGACGATCCGGTGTTCGACGGTGGCGCGCAGCGCGGACGGCACGGCGTCACCGAGCCAGTCGAGGGCGTAGCACGTGGCGATCGTGGCTTCCGGCGCGCGCTGCAGGCCAATCGTGTCCTTGCCGCCCTCGAGAAAATAATCCCAGCGCGGGTAGTCGCACAGGCGTTGAAGAGCGAGGACGGCGAGGTCGAGCTGGCGTTGATCGCCGTAGATCACGTAGGCGAATGAGCCATGCTGCGCGAGTTGCCAGGCGCGCATGAAGTCGGCCACGTGATTGTTCAGCCGCAGTTCGTCGCGCAGGAACTTGGTTTCCGCGGCGAAATCGACGTTGAGGAGCATCGCGCGAATCTCGGCCAGACGCGGCAGGTCGAGATTGGCGCGAATGCGCGGGACGTCAGCGGCGTCGAAGAGCAATCCCTTTTTAGGCGAGGTGGTGGCGGGAACCGCGGCGGTGGCTTCGGCCGCAGGCAAATCGAAGCGGGCGAACGGCAGGGCAGCGGCGAGAGCGGCGGAACTTTTAAGGAAACCGCGACGCGTGGGGTGGTTCATGGTGGAGTCCGGTGGCGAAGTTGGCGGTCGGCGTAGGTTGCGCGCTTGTCGCGCAACTCACCGGGGGTGAACGAACGTGGCGCGGCAAGCGCGCAACCTACGCCGGCATAGTGGCTAGAATACTGGCCTGTCCCGAGGATCGTCACTTGTATCCGGAAAAGTGTTTCGGCTCGGTGGGATCTTGATACCGTGTCGTGTACGTCTTCTTGCTTGCGGCCAGCTTCAGGAAGACGTCGAGTGGGACGACTTCCACCGGCCCGTCGAGCTGCTTCACGATCTCGACGAGGCTGTTGACGTCGTTCGATTCACGAACGTGAACGAGCAGAAAGTAGGGGCGCGTGGCGTTGAGCGCGATGAGCTCGTTCATGTCAGCGGCGACCTCCGCGCGGTCCCGACGCGGGTCAATGTAGTAATCGTAGGAAATCATGGGCCGGCCATCGCGCAGGTCGCGCGTGCGGGCGGGACCGTAACCGTTGATGAAGCCGATCACGTCGGGGAAGGCTGCGTAGTAACGGTCGACGGTTTCCTTGGTCAGATCCGCGTTGCCGACATTTCCGTCGGCGGCCGAGTTGTCCATGATCTCCAGCACGCGCTCATCGAGAAGGTTCATGAGCTGGTTGGCCTCCTGCATGAGTAGCGGAAACTTGTCGGCCGGAATGTGGTTGGGGTACATGTAGCCCGGGCCGGAGAGGCCGCCGATGAAGTAGTCGTTCGGAGTGGCGCTCTCGTGAAAATATTCGAGCGCCGCCGGCGAGAATTTCACCCAGTTCATGGTGACCTGCCAGGCGAACGGAAGTTTGCCGCGGCCGGGCTTCGTCCAGACGCCGATGCCGATGCTGTCGGACTGCACGAAGGAAATGTACACCTTTGGTCCCGCCTCGAGCTTGGCGTTCCGAGCGACGTGGTGCGTGTTGGTGAACTTGAAACCGGGCGTGAAGCCGAACTGACAATTGAAACTCAGGTTGGGCAGGTTGTGCAGTCCCTCCATCTTCAGTCCGTAAGACGAAAGCAGCGTCGTATGCTGCTCTTCCGTGTCCTTGCCGTACGAATGCCAGCCGTAGACGGTGGAGAGCGGCTTCAGTTGGGCGAGGAGATGGCGTTCGACCGCGATCTCGTCGGGGTTTTTCGGATTCGCGGACAGATCGTGGAAAAACATTTTCTGTCGAACCCCCCAGTCGGCCATCGCGGGCATGCGGATCGCGCCGACGTGGCCGCCCATGAGCATGATGGAGTCGTGGGTGCAGCGGGCCCAGTAGCGGCGGGTGGCATCGGTGTAGATTTGCGCGTCGGTCTGGCCGGTGTAGCGACCGCGGAGATCGTCGATCTGCTTCAAGCCGTATTTCTCGACCTGGGGAATCAGCGCGGCCGTGACGACGAGCGCATCGTCCAGGCCCGCAATGGTGAACGCGACGTTCATGGTGGCGCTGACGGCGGGGTCCCAGACGACGTAGCCCTTGGCATTCGAGGCGAAACGCGCGAGGGCGTCGTCCGCGGTTTTCAGCTCGGCGAACTGGACGCCGTGCTTGCGCTGATAAAATTCGAAGAGCGGCCCTGTAATTTCCCACTGATACTCGGGCGGGTGCACGATGTAGAGTTGAGGGGCGGTGCGGTTGGCGAGTCCCTGCAGGCTGAGCAACATGACCTTTTCGGGCAGTCCACTGTCGACGCGCCAGTCGATATCCCAGCGCATGTACGTGGCCGTGCGCGGCGTATCAGCGGCGAAAACACCGTTGGTGGTGGCGAGGAGCAGGGAGAGGATGAAAGTGAGACGACGCATGGCTTATTTCTCCGAGGTTACCTTGGTGAAGCGGTAGATGAGTGGACGCGGGCGCGAGCGGTGGAGCTCGATGAGTTCAAGGGCGTTGTCGCCCTCGACCAGCCGGTACTCGCTGTAGATCCTGAGGTTGGTCTGGCCCTGGGAAATCTCGACGGGGGTATCGGCCTCGACCCGCAAGGTGCGGCCGTCGTCGAGCCAGGCCGCGCGCACGGACGCTTCGCCGCCCTTCGCCGCGTACACGGCCATGTGCCGCTGTTGGACGCGGAAAAAGTTTTTAACTTTAGTGGGCTGGGTCGTATCGACGGTGTTCGTCTCCGTGACTTTAGTGCTGCGGAGGAGCATGTCGTGCTCGAGGTTGACGCGGCCGCCGTCGATCGAGATGACGAGGTCCCAGGCGGTCCAGCCGTCGAGAGGAGAACTGCGGGCCGGATCGAGGCGCCAGCGGCCTTCGAAAGGCGAAGCGGCAGCTCGCGCCAGCAGCGGGAGCAAAAGCAGGACGGAGAGACCAATGAGGCGTACGGGTTTCATAAAACTGATTCGAGACCTGGTTCAGGGAGTGTCGCGGAAACGGAGCGCTTCCTCGTCGCGTTCGAGGAAGGGAACCCCGTGCACCATCCAGTCCGGCGCGGGTGCTCCCTTCAGGAAGTGATCGAAGAACTGGTGCATCCGCTTCGCGAAATCCTTCTGGTCGGCGCGGCGGCGCAGACTGTGGAATTCGTCGTTGTAGTTGAGGAGGTAGACCTCCTTGCCGTACCGTCGGAGCGCGAGGAAGTACTCGACGGCCTGCGGCCACGGCACGATGTCGTCATGATCATTGTGCAGGATCAGGAGGGGAGTGTTCACCTGCGGGGCGAAAAACACGGGTGAATTTTCCAGATAGAGCAGCGGGGCATCAGCGAGGGGCGGGCCGATGCGGCTCTGGTTCTTTTCGTATTTGAATTGCCGTGACCGGCCGGAACTTGCCCCGATGGCGCCGGACGCGCTGGTCATGTTGCTCACGATGGCGCCGGCCTCGGCGGCGCGAAACCGGTTGGTCTGGGTGATGAGGTAAGCCGTCTCGTAGCCACCCCAGGAATGTCCCTCCAGCCCGATGGCGTTTTCTTCGACGAAGCCACGACGCACGACTTCGTCGACTGCCGGCATCACGCAGCGATAGGCACTCTGGCCCGGATGTCCGGGGGTGTAGACGATGTCGGGCATCAAGACGACGTAGCCATTGCTCGTGTAGAACGACGGATCGATGACGGGCAGAGGGGCCGGAGTGAAAAACCGGTGCACGTTACGCGACAATCGCTCGTAGATGTAGACGATCATCGGATACTTTTTCTGCGGATCGAAGTTGGCGGGCTTGCAGAGCATGGCGGACAACGGCACGCCGTCGGCGCTGCGATAGGTGATCAGCTCGTCGGAGCCCCAGGCGAACGGCTGCAACTGGTCGCCACCGTGGGTCACTTTCTGCGGATTGGCGAAGCTGGCGTCGGTCGTCAGGATGTCGGGGAACTCATCGAAGCGCGAGGCGGTGAGCAGGAGGGTGTCGGCCGCCAGCGCCCGTCCAATCAAGCGATAGTCTTTGTCCGCCCACAGAAGGCGTTTCGGCGGATTCGCGCTGCCGACGGAGAACCGATAGAAACCCGTGGCGCAGGTGGCTTCATCCTCGGCGCGGAACGTGAGCGGCTGGCCCAGCTCAATGCCATGGGGTTTGGCGCCCGGTTCGACTGCCTCGATTGGTTGCAGGCGCAACTGGAGGTGGTGTTTCCTGCCAAAGCCGCCGGTCAGATTGCGCGCGGGCCGGCCATCGGGAAACACCTGCCACAGGTCGTCGCGATCGTAGATCAGCAGCGAGGCGCCGTCTTCGGTCCAACCGGATGTCCCATAGGCTCCTGGCATCTCCGGCATGTCGGCGCGCTCGTCGAAAACGGGGAAGGGCAGATTTTGGCTGAGCGGGTGAATCGAGCCATCTCGGCTGTCGATGGCGAACCACTGGCGATCCGCGTAGTAGGCGATCCAGCGATTGTCAGGTGACCAGCGAACGTCGGCCTTTTCCCCCAACGCACGGACGATGAGTTTACGCGCGCCGGTGGCGGCATCGACCACGTAGAGATCGTGGTAGATCCCGTCGTAGTCGATGCGCGGCCGGTAAGGACGGTCGTCAAAGCCGAACGCGAAGGAGCCATCGTCGTTGAACGTCAGCGTCGCCAGCGACGGATCGGCGAGCTGGACGTAGCGCTGCCGGGCAAGATCGAACTCACCCAGATAGGCCCGCTTGCGGTCTTTTGCGGCGCGGACTTTTTGCAGGGTTGGAATAAAATCGTCCTTCCAGCGCCACAGATCGAGGTGAACTTTTTCCTCGTCGAGCAGGTGGGCGAGGCGGGGATCGGACGTCGGAGGTAGGGGCGCGCTCGATACGTAGATCTTTTCGCCGTCGACGGAAAAGGACGGTGCCGCATCGGCGCTGAGGACGGAATTGGCGGGCACGCCGGGCGACTGGCTGGACAAAACCTTCGCGACGTCCGTCGATCCGCGGTGCCAGTGATAGAGAGCAAGCCGGGGCTGTTTCGCAGCGACGTCCTCGTAATCGCTGAGGAACACGGCTTGGGTTTCGGTGCGGTCCCAGGTGAAATGCAGGTAGCGTCCCGGACCCTTGGCGAGTGCGACGGGCTCGGTTGGGTTGCCCGGGGTTACGGCGTAGATGCCGTTGTCAGAGGCGTTCTGCGCGGAAACCGTGAACACGAGCGTCTGGCCGTCGCGAGCCCATGAATACGCGAGGACGTTGGGAAACACGCGCTCGGTGGCCGCGGCGAGATCACGCAGCACGAGATCGGTGCCGATTTTTTCACTCGCGGGTTTGTCGGCCGGATCGTTGGCGGCGGAAGCGTCGGGCGCGGCCGTTTTGAGGTAGGCCAGCCAGGCGCCGCCGCTTGCCGGGATGCGGTAGTCTTTCACGCCGGGCAGACGGGTGATTTCGCCGCTGGCCACGGCAATGACGGCGAGGCTTTGGACGGGCATTTCGGCCGGCTTTTTCCCGGCGCGTTTGGCGTCGGTCGTTTCGGCCTGGGAAGGAAAGACGTGGGCAACGACGAAGCGGCTGTCGCTGGTGATGGCCAGCGAGACGCTTGCCCGCGGGGCGGGTCGCTCCGGATCTGCATCCGATCCGTTGAGTGGCGGCGCGGGTAGGGCGCCGGCCGGCACGCGCTGTTCCCGGCCGTTCGAGAGATCCCGTATGATTACGTCGCCGTCGCCTTCGAGCGGCATGTAGGCGTACGCCAGATACCGGCCGTCGCGGGAAATGACCGGGTTCGTGATGGAGCGCCAGGCGTCGAAATCCGCGTGCGAAAACGGGCGCTTCGTTTCGACGGCGGAAGTCGTGGTGATCACGCACCACGCGAGAATAGTCGTGTGCAGAAACGCTCGATGAGAAAAACGAAACATGTCGGAAGGTTGATCGCGCCGTGGCTGACGAGGACGTTTGGAAAAAGGTAGAGAAAGAAGACGGTGGGGGCGCGTGTCCCTACGCGCACTGAGAGTTGTGGTCGCGCAACTGAGGGCGGTTGGGACAACCGCCCCTACCTCTGGAACGACCGGGCGTGTTTGATGGCTCGCGCAACGTTGAGGGAAAAAAGCCGGCTTCCGAATGGGAAGCCGGCTTGGCTGACTCGAAACGTTTTTTTAATCCCGGGATTAGAACTCGAGCGTTGCCGAGAGGACAACGAGGCGCCCCTCGAGGATGCGGTAGAACCGGCTGCCATCCGGATTGGCGTAGAATGGAACCAAATCATTGTGATTGGTGAGATCCTTGACGTTCACCTGGACGGTGAATTTCCGTTTGTCCGCCAGAGGATATTCCATCCGAACGAACACATCGGCAAACGTCTGGGAAGGCGCATAGAATGGCTGGCTGCGATCAAACGACATGTTGCCCAAAGCGTTTGGTGCGACGCCGAATCCAATCCCCATCTTGTCTTCCCAGCGGACGCCACCACCGACGGTCAAATTGCCAAGGTACTTCGGAATGATACTGCTGTTCCGGCCGAAATCGTAGCTCGTATTGAAAGCCGAGCGCCATTGCCGCTCCTCTTTCGCCGGGTTGCCGTCTTCCGTGATTGCCTGCATGACCGGGTCGACGATCGACGTCTGCGCCACCTGGGCCAGGGTTTGCCCCGAAATGTCACTGATGACATAATTCTTGGCGAACGCGCTGTTCACCCAGGTTGGCAGAACGAAGTCTTTCACGTAGCGCCGCAACACCGGGTACGTGTTCGACGTGACGGTCTGCTGTTTTGAGATGCTCAGGAGCATGGTCCAGTGTGCGGTCGGATTGTAGGCAATCTCGAACTCGAGACCTTTGCTCGTGAAGTCCTGCGTGTCGTTATCGTTCGAGTTGCGGTTGGTGGTGGCCTGGGCGTTGGCGTAATCGGGAATGAATCCGTTGACGTCGAGCACGCCTTGCGGAGGCATGGCGGCTTTCACATCGGCGACGGTGAAGCCATGCGCGATGTTGAGGGGATTATCGAGCTCGCGCACGAGACCGAGCAGGATGCCTTCCGAAGCGCTCACGCCGCCTTTATCAAAGGAATTGTTGAGCACGCCGGTTTTATACCAGTTGAACCGTCCTTGGAGTTTGCCGTCCAAGGCGGAAATCATGAATCCCTTTTCCTCCGTCGCTCCGGTGAGGGGAGCGATCTGCTCGTTGAACACGTTTACGCGGCCGCCGGAAGGGCGGAAGTTGTCGGCCTTGCTCTTGTAGATGGAAAAGTCCCAACCGGCAGGCAGGTGTTTCTTCAGGAAATCCGGCGTGTGGACGACGATGCTCCACGATTTGGTTTCCTGGTCGGCGTCCACTTTCAACGGACGCTGCACACCCGCGACGTAAGTAGGGTCGAAGACGTTTTCAACGCCGGGCACGCCGATGTAATTCTGTGGAGCTCCAATGCCACCGGAAGCCTGCCGGTCAGTACGCCAGGTGCCGGTGAGGACAACGGCTTTGTCCCACAAATAATGCTGGGCCACAAAAACCTTTGAGCGGATTTCCGTGATGTTCTTGCCGGAGTAGAACGAGGACGGAAAGTTGTTGTTGTCGCGCAGCGTGAAGGCCGGGGAAGTGACGGTCTTGAACGTATGGCTGACGCTATCCCAGCCGACAAACGCGCCGCCGGGCGGCCGGTCCCGCAGTATGCCATAACTGACTCCGCCGATATTTGCGCCCGAGAGATCGCTGAGCGAATTGGCGTTGAGGAAGTCCTTGCTGCCGCCGACCGGGAGGGCGAAGAGCATACCCGCCTGCGCGTCGGCCTGGTTGATGCCTGTCCCATTGATGACACCGCCGCTAAGAGCGCCGGCCAATGTGCGGATATCCAATTTATCGCGACCGTAAGCCTCGCTGCTATGGGCGCTGCTTTCCTCGACCAGACCGGTCACGGTCAATTTGCCCAGCAGTTTCGAGACCCAGCCCTTTTTGATAAAGTCCTCAGCGCGCAGCTCGACGAAACCGGTGGCGCGCTTCGCGTCCCGATCGTCCACGATATTATTGCCGGTCGAAAGGCCACCCATGACCGGGCGGCCGAAGGATGGATTGGGCACGAGTGTTCCGGTGCCCGAACCATCGGCTGTGCTGATCAAGTAGCGGTTCGGGTCGATGTAGATCGTGCGCTGTTCGCTGCCTTGGAGCGCATTGTAACCCGAGGTGTTCATCGCCTGATTGTAATAGGAGAGTTCCGCGCCGAGGCGGCCGTCCAACCACGTTCCTTCGAGCGAAGCGGTGTAAACCACCCAATCAGCGAACTCCTGGGATGAACCGCCGGAGAACAGATTCTTGCGGTAATCGTAAATACTCCGGTCGGTGATCTGCGTGCCGACGAAACCGTTGCTGTAGAAGCCGGCGGTTCCCACCGGAACCTGAGTGCCGTCGGAGCGATGCCCCGAGCGACGAATGATTTGGGTTTCCGTGAAAGGCTGGAGCTGCATCCACTCACCGAGGCCGCCTGCGGAGGGTATGCCGCGACCGCCGCGGACGAAAGGGGTGCCGTTGAAAGTCGGATTTGGATTCAAAGGATCTCCGTAGAACGAGACCATTCCGGCGCCAACGCCGCTGGCCGCGAGGGTCATGAACGCGCTGTTGGGAACGCCGGGAACGAAGTCGCCCGTGCCGCGAAAGAAAGCGCCGGCTTCGGCGGGGGAATTGAAGACCGGTTTGCCCAAGTTGATCCAAGGGGTGATGCCGTCATTCGGTGGAATATAATCGGGACGCGCAGCGGAGCGTTTGACCGTTTCATAGCTGCCTCTCGCGGTGAGGTTGAAGGGGAGTTTCGCGGTGATGGCCGCAAAGTAGCGTCGGTCTCTGGAGAACGCCTGCTTCTGCTCGTATTGAGTATCTTCATTCAACGCGGCCACGCGAATAGCCACGTACTTGTTGAGGATATAATTATAACGCAGAGAATAACGCTGCGTCCCATAGCTGTCCGTCTCCGCCCGGATCCGACCCCGACTGGCGAGGAAGTCGGCTTTGATGGTCGAGCTGTTCACGATACCGCCCGGACTGCCGAGGCCGAAGAGCGCCGAATTCGCACCCCGCTGCACTTCGACGCGATCGGTGTTGTACGTGTCGAACGGGATGCTCGTGATGAAGTAATCCCGGGTCAGATCGGCGGCGGCCAGCCCGCGGATACGGGTGATGCCACCGCTTTGACTGTCGCGCTGCTGTTCCGGAATCGGATTACCCGAACTTTGAGAAGCAGTAAAATTGCCGCCCAAGCCACCTACTTCGGTGTTGGGAGTGAAAAGCAAAACATCCTCGAGGTTGGCCGACGCGGTGTCCTGGAGGAACTCTTGATTGACGATGGAGATCGAAGATCCGACGTCCCGGAGATCCGTGCGCAAACGAGTTCCCGCGAGGGTGGACGTCGCCTGATAACCAATATCGTTCTCACCCGTGACCGTGAATGGGGACAGGACGACGACGGGTGCGGTCTCTGAAGATGAAGGCGACGTGTTTTGCGCAGAGGCGCTCTGCGCAAACAAGCCTCCCGCGAGTGCCAATAATAATGGCGCCAGGAGCCTGGGTGTAGTGTTTGTTTTCATACGGTGCTTTTTTTGGGGTTTGGATTTTGCGAATTTTACGATTGGTGGGAATATCCTGAGTCGAAGAGGTGAACCGGGGACGTTGACGCGGGGCGATCGTGAGCGCTGCGCGAGAAGGGTCACTTGGCGGTGCCTTGGGGCGTTTCGCGGGTTAGCAGCCGGGGTGAAACCAGGATTTCCACGCGCCCGGTGACCGCGGGATTTTCGATGCGCCACAGGAGATGATCGACGACCTTGCGAACGAGCATCGGCAAGTTCACGTCGATGGCGGCCGGGGAGTGGTCGAGGTTATGATAGATGACCGGGTTGTAGTTCCCCAAGATTGCGTCGACGTCGCGGCCGGGTTGTTTGCCGGCCTCGCGGAGCGCCCGGAAAAATGCCCCGCAAAAGTGATCCACTGGAATATAAATGCCGGTGGGAGCAGGGGTGCATTCCAGCAAACGCCGCGCAAGCTCGTCGCTCTCGCCGTGGCCCGGGGCGATTTCGAGGTAGCTAACACTAGGGTTCGATCGTCCCAGAATCGTGTGCACCGTGAGCCCGAGTTCCCCGGCGCGTTGAACGAACGCCCGGTTGCGGTGAACAATCGCGCTGTAGTCAGGATCAGTGGAAATGACCGCGACAGCCTGATGGCCGCGCTCCTTCAGATAGTCCGCCGCCATCCGGCCGTTCTCCTCGTTGTTCGGCTCGACGTAGTCCCCAGGGTAGGACGCCGACCGGCGCGTCATGAACCAGACGTGGGGCAGCTCGCGAAGTTTCGCGAGGCAGTCCCGCGACGGCTCCATGCCCTGAATGATCACACCGTCGAGTTCCTCGTTGGCGAAATTGGGTGGCAACTCTCCGGGTGTATTGGAAAACAGAACACGCAGGTCGACTCGATAGCGGGCGTCGGAAGATTGGACCTGCAGCAGTTGGTCCTGAAACCAGTTCAGACTCGGGTTGTTCATCCGCGCACCCACAAACCAAACCCCGATGCGTCGTTGCTCCAGCTGGCGCCCTTTTGTGCCGGAGCGACGGCCTTGCGGCGTTGGCACGTAGTTATGCCGCTGCATGACCGCCCGGATGCGGGCCAGACTTTCAGTCGCGACCAGTTGCGGCTGATTGATCGCGCGGGAAACGGTCGCGGGGGAAACACGGGCCTGCTTGGCAATTTCAGTGATCAACATTGGGGGAGTTGCAGACGCCTGAATGAAACGTTCACGAAACTAATGAAAACGGCTTGGAAATCGTCAAGTGTTTTCACTGAAACGTTCGGCTGTTGTAACGCTTTTTAAGTCGTCCGCTGCTTCGCACGCGCCCACGCGCCGAGTATTTCGGTTCGCGCGCGGATGGCGTCGGGCCACACCGGCGGGTTGATGCTCACGTGATAGCCGTGGCTCATGCCAAGTTCCGGACAAACCCACAGTTCTCCGCCGGGCTGCGGACCTGCCAGCCAAAGGGTGAACAGATCCTCCACAAAAGTCCGGTAATCGATAAATTCGGGTGTCAACGCGCCGTGCCCATTCGTCACCGGCACTTGGAGATGCTGACTGTTGAACGGACGCAAATGAAACATCTGCGAGTGCTGAATGAGCTTGGGCCAGGCAAGCAGTCGTTTCGAATAATCCGGCGGCAACATGTGTTTCGAAACAGCGAAATGAGAATGATCCCAAGTCACCGGTAGCAGTGATTTGGTCTGTCGCTGGTATAGCCGTGCGATCTCCTCGAATTTCTCCGGCGTCTCCGTGGCGGTGTCACGATGGGTCTCGATGTGAACCTTCAGTCCCATTTTCTCCGATACACGAAGCAGACCCGCGGCGGTTTTGGCAGCTTTGGCGGGCGGCGTATCGTGTTCCATCAATTGAATATTGATGAAGCGGACACCGAGATCGCGTTGAGCCCGAAGGCGGGGAAGCGCTGTCGTGACGCTCTTCGCGTCGAAGCCGCTCATCAACCTCAAGCCGAGGTCGTCGGCGAGAGCCTTCAACTCAGGCGTGATGTAGGCGCAGATGCCATCGAAGCCTGCCGCTTTGACGGCTTGGAGTTTCCGCGCCGCCGTGGCTTCCCGCTTCGTTGATGGCCAGCCGATCATTGACCAAAGGGCGGCGCACATCACGAGTTTTAGGGGTGCTGACGGTTTTTTCATAAAAGTCGGTGAAAATACATGAAAACGGTTATTGAATTTCGTCGGTTGGCCAGCTTATTCCCATGGCCGGTCCCTTTCGCATTTCCGTTTCCAGTAGGGATCCGCGCTTCCCCATGCTCTCGCTCCCCTTCGTTCAACACGCCGCGTGGATCTGGTCCGCCGAAGGATCTCACGGCCTGCCTTCGGCGGAGGCCGCCACCCCATCACATTACCAGGTGCGTTATTTTCGCCGGACCTTCGACGTGACGGACGCGGCGGCGGCAGTCCTGCAGGTCCATCTCTCGGCGGATAGCCGGTATTTGTTTTTCTGTAACGGCGTCTTCGTCGGACGAGGGCCGGCGAAAGGGGACGTCAATCATCACTTCTACGATAGTTACGATCTTACGGCGCAGTTGCGTTCAGGTCGCAACGTCGTCGCTGCGCTCGTACTCGACATGTCGCGAGTGGCGCATCGGCCCGCGTTTTTAGGCGCGCCGTGTTCGGTCATGACGCATGCGGGAGGTTTTGTACTGGAGGGGCAGGTGATTGCCGCTTCGGGAGAGGTGCTCGCTGATTTGCAGACTGACGCGACCTGGAAGGTGGCAGTCGACCGCGCTCATCGCTTTCAGAATGAGGGATCCACATTCGAAGGTTATCACGGTTATTTTGAACATCGGGTTTCACGGCTGATCCCGGGCGGTTGGAACACGACGGAGTTCGATGACTCCGCGTGGGCTGCGGCGCATGTGCTCTATAAAGCGGAGCTGCTGGTGAATCGCCGCGATCCCACGAGCCCCTATGGCTTGGTGCCGCGGATGATTCCCATGATGGAGGAAGGCGCTCCGAATCATTTTCCTGACGCATTTCTCGATGGCGGAGCAGCGGTGTCACCCGCTTGGCGGTCGTTGCTCGCGCAGGATGAACCGCTGACACTGAAAGCACATGAGTCGATTAATGTGGTTCTCGACATGGGAGCTCTGACGACGGCGTTTCCCCAGCTCAGCGTCATCGGCGGAGCCGGGAGCAGCATTCGATTAACTTACGCAGAGGCGTTGCGCCTGCCGTGGGACACGCCAGACGCGCAGCTCTTCGGTCGGAAGCAGTCGTTGGCGAACCTCGCGTCGCACTTCGCCGACGAGAGCACGGGCTGGACGTTCGACCGACGCGGCAAGGTGACTGGCTGGTGTGATATTTGGGAGCCGTCCGGGATCGAGGACGTGTTCGAGCCGCTCCACTGGCGGGCGTTTCGCTACATCGGGCTGAAGATAACCGTTGGCAGCGAGTCGCTGACTCTGAAGTCGGTGAGGCAACGGTTCACCGCTTATCCCTTTCGCATCGCGGCGACTTTCGACTCGTCCGATTCCGCGTTGAACCGAATCTGGCAAGTGGGCCTGCACACGATGCGCATGTGTTCGCACGAAACGTTTGAGGATTGCCCGCACTACGAGCAGATGCAGTACGCCGGGGACACGATGATTACGTCGAAGCTGGCGATGTACACGACAGGAGACACCCGGCTGACGCGACAGGCGCTCTACCAGTTCGACTGGTCCCGGCTCTCGGACGGGCTCACGCAGAGCCGTTATCCGTCGCGGCTGGTGCAGATCATTCCGGCGTGGAGCCTCCACTGGATCACGAGCGTTCGGGACTACTTCTACTATTCCGGTGATGTGGACACGGTGCAGAATCTCTTGCCCGGCATGCATGCCGTGCTCGATTGGTATCGGCGGCACGGTGACACCGGAGGGTTGCCGGAAAAACTTCCGTTTTGGAATATCACCGATTGGTGCCCATGGTGGCCGCGCGGCGTAGTCCCGGGTGCGGACGAGGGCGCGACGACGATCATCACGGCGCAATACATCAACGCACTCGGCGAGACGGCAGACATGGCGCGCTGTCTGGGCCGCGACTCGGAAGGAACGGCGCTCGAACTAGAGGCGGAAACGTTGCGCCGTGCGGCTCACGCACGCTTCTGGTCGGAATCGGAGGGTCTGTATTTCGATCGTCCGGGCGGCCCCGAAGTGAGCCAATATGGAAACGCTTGGGCGATCGTTGCGGGTCTGGCTGGTGAACGCGAGCGGGCGATTATCATGCGGCGATTTCCGCATGATCCGAAGCTCGCGCCGGGTTCTTTTTTCTGGTGGCACACCGGCTTCGCGGCCCTCGCACACAGCAATCGTTCTGACGATGTGGTGAAATGGCTCGGCCCGTGGCACGAATCAATCGGCTACGGCCTCTCGACTTTCGTGGAGGAGAACTGCTACTGGCGATCGCTCTGCCACGCCTGGTCTGCGCATCCCGTGCTCGAGTTTCAGCAACGCATCCTCGGCGTGGCGCCGTTGGAGCCGGGATTCACGCGTATCCGAATTGCGCCGCATCGTTGCGGGCTGTCTCACGCGGCCGGAACAGTGTGCACTCCGCATGGACGCGTGGGTGTGAATTGGCGGGTGGAGGAGAACCGCTTTCATCTTACCGTCACGAAACCAGAGGGAACGACGGCGGTGATCGAAGCGCCCGGAGGGAGAATCCGGGAGTTCTCCGGTAGCCGTTTCGACGAAACCTTCAACCTCAACTCCGCATGATCCAACTGCAGCACGAAACTGATCGCGCCGTCTCCCTGTTGAACGCGGGCCGGCTGCTTTGCCGTTATGTGTACGTTCCCGATGGCCCTTCGACTGAATCGCCGAGACCGTATTTTCATCCGCTGAGTTCGCTCGCGGGTGGCACACTCACCAATTTCCGCCCGAACGATCATCCATGGCATCACGGGCTAAGTCTGACGTTAAACAGCGTTTCAGGGGTGAATTTTTGGGGCGGCCCGACCTACGTGCGCGACGGCGGTTATCAGTGGCTCTCGAATCACGGCGCGCAACATCATCGCGCTTGGACGCAACTGGAGGCCTCGGGCAACCGCGCGATGCTGGCGCACACGCTCGAGTGGCGATCTGATGGACAGGTGTTTTTTCGCGAGGAGCGCGCGATCGAAATTAACGTGGAAGAGTCCGCGAACGCGTGGTCACTGCACTGGCGCAGCCGGCTGACCAACATCAGCGGTCGCACGCTGTCGTTGGGGAATCCGCATTCTGCGGGCGGCCTGGCGGGTTCGCACTACACGGGCCTGCAGTTTCGCGGCGCGCGGGAGCTGCTCGACGACCATCTTGATCCGGAAATAAAGCTGGTGGCCGAAGGCGGACTGGCGGGAGTTGCTGAGGTGCATGGAGCGAACGCGCGATGGATGGAGTGGCATGGGCAATTGGATACGACGCTCAACCGGGTGGTCATCCGCTTCGAAAACAATGCTGCACCGTTGCATTGGTTCGTGCGCCGCAACGCGCCGCTTGCCGCCTTTCCGATGCAGTTCGATCGAAATCTGGAGTTGGCCGCCGGAGGTGAGCTCGAGCTGGACCACACGTTGACGTTCACTGCGGTGTGAACGGAGCCGTAACATCATTAACCACGAAAAACACGAACCACACGAAATGAAAATCTTCGCGCCGAAATCCAGCGAAGCAAGCCACCGACCAGGGGTCAGAAAAATCGGGGCAGGAAAATGTTCAGAGGAAGCATTCGAAACCGGCTTTCATTTTCTGCCTCAATTTTTCTGACAAGCTAAAAAAGGCGCTCTCGAAATGAAACCATTCAAAACAGCTTTCGCACTTCTAGGAATAAGTATCGGCGTCGCGTTTGCGGACGCGGCACCGACTCACGATCTGTATTTATGCGCGACCATCAGCAAAAACTATGTCATCGGTTCGAAGCTGGTCACCCTCAGTGGAATTTACCATCGGGATGCAGACGGATCGTACCGCCATCTGGGTCCGAATTTTCCGGGTATTTTCAGCCTGGCATTCGATCCGCGGAATTCGGCAGTCTATTACGCCGCCTCGCTGAATGGCGCTTTGTGCACGAAGGACGGCGGCAAGACCTGGCGCATCGGGACGAGTTGGGACATGACCGAGCCAAAGGACATCTTTGTCGACCCCAACGCGCCGGATTACGTTTATCTCGCGCTTCCCGATGGGGTCGCGGTGTCGCCTGACCGCGGCGCCACCTGGCCGCGGCGGGAGGCCGGGCTGCCCGCGCGGGGCAAGTACACGCAGGTGGTGAAGGTGGATCGCAGCCGGGCGGGGCGCGTGCTCGCGGGGTGCGAATCGGGGCTTTATCTCTCGGAGAACGGAGCGAAATCGTGGCGTCGTATCTTCGCCACGAAGACAACGATCACGGATCTCCAGCAGTCGCCGCACGATCCTAAAGTCTGGCTGGTGGTGACCCAAAGTGATGGCGCACAAATCTCGCGCGATGGTGGTTTGACCTGGACGAAGTTGGATGGCGTGCCTTCCGCGGAAGCGCTCTACAATGTCTCGTTCGACGCGACGAACCCGCTGCGGTACGCGATCTCGAGCTGGACCTATGGGGTGCTCACCACGGAGGACGGCGGGAAGACGTGGCAGGATCGCAACGCCGGGCTCCCGGCGGAGCACTGCGTCTTTCGCGTCGGCGTCGATCCCGACAGCGGGCGGCTGTATGCGGCGGTCTACAAGGAGGCGCTGTATGTCTCGGATGATTTTGGCCGAACCTGGAAGTCGGACGGACTCGAGGGTTCAACCGTCTATAATTTTGTCTTCGTGCCGCGGGCGCAGCAGTAGCCGCCCAACCGACGCCTCACCTTATGAAAGCCAAATTTCTTTTCCTTTTGCCGCTCGCACTGCTCCCGAACGTTTTCCTGCTGGCG
>DAITQE010000015.1:0-16499 GCA_036833235.1 Opitutus sp. | reverse complement strand
GAACATCTGCGCTTCTCCATCGCCTACTGGCACGCGTTCCGCGGCACCGGCTCTGACCCGTTCGGTCCCGGCACGATCGTCCGCCCGTGGGAGAGCGGCAAGGATCCCGTCTCCGTCGCCAAGATACGCATGGACGCGGCGTTCGAGTTTTTCGTGAAGATCCAATCACCGTTCTGGTGCTTCCACGACCGCGACATCGCCCCCGAGGGCCGCACGCTCGCCGAGTCGAACAAGAACCTCGACGCGCTCATCGCCCATGCGAAGCAACTCCAGAAGGCCACTGGCGTGAAGCTCCTTTGGGGCACGGCGAACCTCTTCTCGAACCCGCGCTATATGTGTGGTGCGGCCACGAGTCCCGACGCGCACGTTTTCGCCTACGCCGCCGCGCAGGTGAAGAAAGCGCTCGAAGTCACCCAGGAACTCGGCGGCGAGAACTACGTTTTCTGGGGCGGCCGCGAGGGCTACGAAACGTTGCTCAACACCAACCTGAAGCGTGAACAGGATCACCTTGCGCGGTTCATGCACCTGGCGGTGGACTACGCGAAGGCGATCGGCTTCAAGGGCCAGTTTCTCATCGAGCCCAAGCCGAAGGAACCGACGAAGCACCAATACGATTTCGACGTCGCCAGCGGCATTGCCTTCCTCCGCACCTACGGCCTTGAAAAACATTTCAAGTTCAACATCGAAACCAACCACGCCACGCTCGCCGGCCACTCGTTCCAGCACGAGATCGAGGTCGCAGCCGCCGCCGGCATGCTCGGCTCGATCGACGCCAACTCCGGCGACCCGCTCCTCGGCTGGGACACCGACCAGTTCAACACCGACGTGAAGGAACTCACGTTCGCGATGGTCTCGATCCTCAAGGCCGGCGGCGTCGGCACCGGCGGTTTCAATTTCGACGCCAAGCTCCGGCGTCCCTCCATCGACGCCGAAGATCTCTTCCACGCGCATATCGGCGGCATGGATGCGTACGCGCTGGCCTTCAAGCTTGCGCGGCGCATCCTCGCCGAGGGAAAGTTCGACCGCTTCGTCGCAGATCGTTACTCGAGCTACGATACGGGCTATGGCCGCGAAATCGAGAAAGGCAAAGCCGACTTCAAGTCCCTCGAAAAACTCGTCCTCACGAAGCTCGGCGAACCCACGCCGCGCTCCGGCAAGCAGGAGTATCTCGAAAACCTGCTCATGCAGTATCTGCACGGCTGAGCGCGTCCGGCGAGGAGCATCTACCTCGGCGTCGATTCCGAAGCTCGCGCTTTCCTCGACGCCGCAGGTGTGACCACCGTGTTTCCACATCGCGAACTGCGACCCGCCGGGGCATGAAACCTCTTCCTTGCGGCGAGCGGAAGCCGGAGACCTCACCCATGACGAAGCCAATGACTCCGACCCGTTATCTCTGGTGGCTCGCAGCCGCCTTCCTGGCTTTCGCACTCTCTCCCGTCGCCAGCCTAGCCGAGACTCCCGCCAAACTTGAGCTGCGCGACAACTGGCTCCTCCGCTCCTCGGCCGAGGTCGTCACGCCGCCCGAGGTCCTCTCCTCCACCGCGTTCACGCCCGAGAATTGGCGCCAGACCCGCGTGCCCGCGACCGTGTCCAGTGGATGCTGAACAACGGCTGGCCCTCGATCATGTGGCACCTTTACGACTACTACCTCCAGCCCGCCGCCGGTTACTTCGGCACAAAGAAAGCCTGCGAACCGCTCCACATCCAATACTCCTACAACGACCGCAGTGTCGTCGTCGTCAACGGTCTCCTCCACGACGTCCCCCATCTCACCGCCGAGGCGACGTGGTATGACTTCACCCTGCATCCGCTCTTCAACCACAAGGCCCGGCTCACCTCCGCCGCCGACAGCGTGCAGAAAATAGTTTCCCTGCCCGACACTCCTGCTCCGACCGATGTCACTTTCGTCCGCCTGAACCTCACCGACGACACCGGCCGCCTCGTCAGCACAAACTTCTACTGGCTCCCGCGCGCCCCCTCGACCTTCGATTGGTCCCACGAACAAGCGAAGCTGAACCCGTATTACACCGCTGTCGGCAGCTACGAAAACCTCACCCAGCTGAACCGGCTTCCCTCGGTCCGCCTGGCTGCGACGGCGGCAGTGCTCCATCCGCCTGAGGGCGGCGAAGTGTCCGTCACCGTGCGCAATCCAAGCGGCCACCTCGGTTTCCAGATCCACCTTGCCCTCGTTGACCGTGACAGCGGCGAGGAAATTCTTCCGGTCCTCTGGGAAGACAATTACTTCTCCCTCATGCCCGGGGAGTCCTGCACCGTCCGCGCACGCTACGACTCGGCAGCCGACGCCGCACGGTCATTCTTGAAGATCAGCGGGCTGGAACATCGAACCGCAGTCCCAGCCCGCAGCCGCCATATTGCATCGCCATTAGTAAATCGCTACCCCGAGGCGTGCTATCATGTCTTCAGCGATCGAGCCGATTCGCTGCAGCAACACGACCGTACCATCGGCCCGAATCCTTGATGATCCGGCGTTGCGAAGCGAAGTCTACCCACGTGAGCCCGAAGCGGTTCTTGTAGCCGTCATGCCACTCAAAGTTATCCAGGAGACTCCAGGCGTGATACGCGCGCACGTTGGCACCCTGTTGAATTGCACGCGCAAGCTCGGACAGGTGATCGCGGTAGAATGAGATGCGGCGCGCTCGGGCGCGATCCCGTACCGCTGATATAGCTGCGCCATTCCCTCGGCCGTGCCTTGGTGACTGATCGTGCTCAATAGCTCGGTATTGATGGCGGCAGGGTAGATCGTCGCGGTGCGGATGTTCGTCCCTTCCGTGGCCGACTCCATGCGGAGAATCTCCATGAAGTCGCGCACGAACCACTTCGTTCCGCCGTAGACCGCGCAGCCCGGATAGGCTTTCAGGCCAGCCACCGACGACATCGCGATAACATGCCCGGCCTTCTTCTCGATGAACGTCGGGAGCACAGCCGCGACACCATTGAGGACGCCTCTGATGTTCACGTCGACCATCTGGTGCCAGTCGTCGGTCTTCATCGCCGAGAGCGGGGAGTTCGGCATGATGCCGGCGTTCAGGAAGATGACGTCAACCTGGCCAAACGCTTTCTTGGCGAGTTTTACGATGCCGTCGTTTTCAGACTGATTGGTCACGTCCAACTCGTGGAAGACGGCCTGACCGCGTGCGAATTTCTGGCCTCGCGACGCCACGACTCACATCATCAACACCCGGTCATCTCGAGCGAAACGTGGACCACGGCCCATACCTAACCTAGCCGAGTCGGATTTGAGGCAGGGAACCCGTTTGCGGGCGACGTTCAGCGCGCGAGCGAGCTCGCAGCCTACGAGCGAACTGCAGGAATGCGTATGATGACCTCAAGGAGTTGCCGCCATTCGGCTGGAATGCCCGGTCACCAGCAGTTACCGCACAACTAATCGGCTTCGTATACTTCGATCATCCCAACACCCGTCGAATTTCCCGCTCCGGAAACGATCGCGGTATACACGCCGGGCGGCAACGTGAGCAGCAACGCGGCATCTTTTGAAGCGCTCGTTAAACTCGCCGCACCGATCCGTTCGGCGGTGGCGGCAATTTGGTCCGCGTACGCCGTGGATCCCCAATCGTCATTTTGAAAGATGGGAACGTCGACGCCTGTCCTGTAAATGCGCAACACGGGGTCAGCCAAGGCCCCGGACACTCCAAAGCGCGTCAAACCAGGTCCGACTCCTCTTACCAAAACGGTCTTGGCAGCTGGACCAACAATGACAAATCCGGCGATCAACACATCGTCATTCACTCCCACGCCCGTGCGTGCTGAGACATTCACCAATCGCGCGCCTGCCGCGCTGCCCGTCTCGTAAACTTCTCCGAGCGCAATGCCTTGGGTGCCGGCTTTCCCGCGGACGTGAAAGGTGTAGCCGCCAGACGTGAGGATCGGAGCCAACGCCGCATCCGCACTCGAATTTTCTAACGCAAATGCGCCAACGTTGGAGAACAGTGCGCCGAGTGCAGCGGCTGTCGCGGGGTCAGTGCCCCAGCCATCGCTGATGGCAAGCTGGTTCCCTTTCGAGTCGAAGAGAGTCAGCGTTGGGTCCGCCAGCGCCGTAGGCACCCCGAGACTCTTCAACGACGGTCCGATGCCGCGCAACAGGACCTGCTTCGATCCGGAGCCACCAACGACTAGACCGACAATCAGCACGTCGTCGCCACCGCCGCTGCGAGCCCGCACCGACAGATTCACGAGTCGCGATGCACTGCTCGGGGGCGGCGTTGGTGTTACATCCGCCTGCGGGTGCAGCAGCACTGAAGTCACCGAAAGCGGCGGCAGCGAAATCGAGAACTGACTGTTGGCAACGGCTACTGATCCCGCCTTCAAGGCGTTGGCGCTGTGAGACACGAAGGTCTCCGTCGCGGGAAGATTCGACAATTGCAGCGTCGCGTAGTTTCGATCGGGAATCGAAAGTCCGGCCAGCGAAACCGATGTCGTCGTTGTCTGGGTCAACGCACGGTTTACGAGCACGACCGTGACATTACCGGTGGCCGAGTCGACTGTCGGATACGCGGAAACCGTCGTCTCATCGTCCGAAGCCCCGCTGACGAAGTTCGCGTAATTGTAGCGCGCGTACAAATGCAGCACTTCCCACATGCCCGGCTGCCAGCTCCAGGGCGTAAACACCTCGACACCGTGCTTCATGAATTCGCCGAGCGTGGATGCGTACCAGACGGCTGCGACCGGGGCATTCGTGATCTGCAGTCCGGTCTCGGTCAGACCGAACGTCACGCCGTTATTCGCTCCAAGATACTTATCCAGCCACTGCTGGCAGCGGCCAAATATATATTCCTGAGTGACGGTCGCGTCGTAAGTTCCGTTGACGGAGTGAACCGCATTGGCATCCGGGTTCGCGTAGGTCGGGTCGAAGAACGTCCGGTGCAGTTGCACGACCAATGCAGGATCGGTGGGCCCCGGGTAATAGTGAATGTCCAGCACGTCGAGCAGACGGATGCCCGTCTGGGCCTGCTCCTCGCCGACGCGTTTGATGAAGTACTCGAGCCATGGATATGTTTTCCCGTCACTGGCGGTGACGAATCCACTTCCCCAGTTGAACCACTGCCATTCGTTCGCCGGAACCGGACCGACGAGTTTGATTTCCGGATATCGGGCGCGCGCCTGTTTGGCGTATTCAAAGTACCGCTGCATGAAAGCCTCGGCGGAAAGTTGCGTCGGCATCACATCGTCGTGCGTCCCGTTCCAGATCTCCGGCTCGTTATCCATATTCCAATACCGGAACTGCGTGCGATCGAGCCCGAGGTCGGTTGATTTGATCCAGTGATCGAGGATCGCGGTTGACGTCGCGGCCGAGGTATCGGTCAGGTAGAGTGACGGGTCGCCCTCCTTCAGGGCCTTGCCGCCGCCATCCGGATTTGCAACTCCGCCACCGGCGAGATTCTGAGCGACGCCCGACCACCATTGGCTGCGGTTATAGCCCCAGTCGTCGAAATTGTGCTGGGCATTGTCAGCGACTTTCCCGAGTAACTGGAAACACCACATAACTTGAACACCCGGGAGATTCTGGCCCAACGAACTCTGAGCGAAGTCCCAATCGTTCCCGTAGACGTTGTTGTACCAATCTGGATGCGAAGTGAGTTTCTTCTGCCAGTTGTATTTGGTGCCGTTGTTACCACCGAGTTCACGCAACAGGCGCACGCCTGAGTCGCGCAAAAACTGCCAGTCGGCCTCGCTGAGCGGGTGTTGCGCGTCGTGCGACAGGCCGCCGTTCCTCCCATAAATATAAGGCGAGACCGCTATCCGATCTTTGCTGGCATCGACGGTGATGTGAATCACCTGGGCGTGCCCCGAGAACGCCGCAGCCAACAGCGTAAGTGTGATCAGAGCGCGACGAAAAGCGGGGGGAAGCGTCATGGAGGGTTCAGCCAACTATCCAAGCTCGCGCCGCCACGAAATGAAAGTCTCCGGTTGTCCCCAATTCTCACGACAAGCCGGTGCGACTGAATTGCGCCTAGTGACCTGCAGGCTGGCCGTAGGCTCGTCGGCCCGCATTCGAGATTTCCATCTAAGGTTGCGGGGCGAAATCTGTACGCCGCGCGAGGGCAGGACGGAAAGTGATCAGATAGGAACCGGTCGGCCGGTGGGCGCGCGCTGGCACGGGCTCCACCGGCCGCGTTGACCCTCATCAGGTCATGGCGTCTGGAATATCCACTGCTGATTGTTGCCGACAAGATACTGCCAGATTTGGACGTTGGCTCCGTCGTCGGGCGAGACGCCGTTCACGTCCAGGCACATGCTCGTGGCGTGCGTAGGAGTCAGGCGATAATATCCGCCGCTGGTCGCAGAGACGGTCCAGATCTGATTGGCGCCTCCGAGATATGTCCAGATTTGGACGTTGGTCCCGTTGCCCGTTTGACCACCGGAGACGTCAAGCGCTTTGCCGCTCTGTAGTCCGATGACTTTATATTGATTGTTACCGAGGTGCATGAGCGTCCATTTCTGGCTGTCGCCACCCCAATAACCCCACTGCTGCACATTGCTCTGATCTGCTGTCCCCAGCCCGGCGACCTCCAGGGCCTTGCCGCTGTGACGGGCGACAACCTTATAGATACCGTTGGCCACGATGCCACCGCCACCTGGAGGCGGGAGCGCGGCGCCGCCGGTCAACGCGCGTATATTGTCCGGGTCCTGGAGTGCTCCAGTAGTCCAGTCGAAATCGCCGCTGCCGGGGGTATCCCAATAGATCGGCTTGAGCCCCTTGCTGTTGGCGGAATCGAGCACGTACTTATGAAAGTACGTGTGCGAAGCATAATGCCGGGTCAGCTCGGTTCCCGTTAAGTCGGGATACCTCGTGGTCGAACGCTTCATGGCGGCGAATTCACCAACAATCACGGGGATTCCTCTATTGACGAATTTCGTCTGCATTTTCTGAAATTCCGCGTCCATAAAGGCTTCTTCACCCCACGTGGCGTTGCGTCCGGTGAGCGTCGCAGAGTGGTAGCCCTGTCCCCAAAAATAGAACATATTGCCCCACGATGCATCATCCTCCATGAGGCAGAATTGATACGGAGCATAATAGTGAACTTCGACAGCGAGACGACCGGGGGTCGAATCGTTCGGGAGTGTGTTCATCAATTGATCCGTGAGATCTATATCCGTACTGGGTCCCTGCACCACGAGCCAACGGGAGCTGTTGTTGCCACCGGTCGAGCGGACCGCGTTGACGAACGTCTGGTAATAAGAAAGCAGCGAGGACATCTGCGCGGACGTTTTGACCGGCGGCTCGTTCGCGCCGGCGAAAAGCAAGTGGCTATCGTAGTTCCGAAAGGTGTTCGCGATCTGCGTCCAATAAGCATTCATCTTCATGGTCACCGTCGAGTTCACGGTATCGGAGATGTTGCTATCCAACCAGCCACCGTCCCAGTGGCAATTGATGATGACATACAGATTCTTCGCGTAGCACCAATCGACCACCTGTTTGACGCGCGCCATGTAGGTCGGGTCGATTTGAAGCGTCGACTGATTGGCGTGGGTGTCCCACGCACAGGGAATGCGCACGGTGTTGAATCCAGCGTCCGCGACCGCGTTGATCACGTTCTGCGTCGCCGCTGGTCCCCAGGAGCCCTCGTTCGGTATGGCCTCGAGGGTGTTTCCGAGATTCCATCCGCGAGTCGGCGTGGGCAGCTGCGCGAACGCAGCGACCGGTAGCATCAAGAGACACGCGATTCCGATCGCGATTCTATTTAGGAATCGTCGATTCGTTCGCGCGCTTTCGTTCATTCGTTCGTTCCGTCCACTTGAGTGATCCAATTTATTCGTATTCATAATCTAACTTTCTATTTCGATTTTGAGGTATAGTTTTCCCGTCGTTTCAGATTGGTGCATGTGGATTTTATTTCATGGGCAGGCGATGTGGGGTTGTTCGTGGAATCACGGCGGCGGAAACGCGTGTGGAATTTTCAGGCCGTGGGGAATGCCGGACGAAACTCGCAGGTCTCTTGCTCGAGCGTGATGCCTTGCTGCGAAGCTGAACTGCATCAGATCGACCAGTGTGTGGGAGGCGCGTCCTCGGTCGGAACCAGTCTGCGACAGAACATATGAAGGGGACGACACGACCTGTGGTGTCTTTTGGGGGAAGGGCGTGGGGGGATTCTGAGCCTGTTACGCCGGAAGGGGCACAGCGGATTCGGTATGCAGATTATCATGACTTCCGCCTGGGCGCCTGTCCCGAAAACATGGGACACCGCATATCTAGCGGGGAACGGTTTATCCAGAAGCAGCGTCGGCTGACCGCGGCTGCCGGCAGATAAACCAGGGCGGGTTTGGCAGGGACGCAACTCGTCTCGGACTAGGGAATTCTGAATAGTTCAAACGCCGTTTGAACTACCGCGCCCGTGCTCTTCGACCGCAGCGCCACGCGACGATGGCCGGCCAACCGAACGGCTCGCCGGATGCTCGTCATGGTTAATAGATCACAACTCGGATGGTTCACGGGGTGGATCTTCGTGAACCGCACCGGAGTCGGGAACGTTGGGCTTGCGCGCGAAAAATGCAGCGGTGAGCGACATCTCCTCGAGTAACTCGAGTTTGCGCGCAAACGGCAGGGCTTGAAACGCACGGTGCTGCTAAAGCCGGCTGCCCTTCCAAGTCGCGAGGTTCCAGTCGACAGGATCGTCAGGTTGGGCGGTCATAACTCGAGGGACCTTCATGCAACAGATTCAGCTCGTCGATATCAGCAAGGTCCTGGGGCCGGCCCGCGACCCGTTTCATTTCCAGCAGGGCCGCGAGCGAAACAATATGAACCGGTAGGCCGGGAAGAGTTTCACGTACCTCCGAAGCGGCGTATTCGCGGGAAAAGTCGAATGGCTCGTCGATGAGGAGATCGATCGGAGTTTCGCGATGAAGTTCGCTCCAGAATTTGAGCACCTTCATTGGCTCTTCCCGCTTCCACGTTTCACGTGCTACCGGATCGGCGAATTGTTCGGCGGTAATTGGCAGCGCTGGACGATAGCCAATCACAGCCAAGGCGGCGAACGTCTGCGGGATGGTGTCTTTCTCAAGCCGGATAACGAGATCTACATCCTGCGTCAGTCGGCCATAGCCGTGATGGATAACAGCGATTCCGCCGACGACGATGAAGGGCACCCCGGCGCGGTGGAGGGCTAGGGCAATGGCATCGAAGCTTGCTTTAGTCATCGGAGAAACGTCATCCGGGCGGACACGACGGTTATCGGAATTAACAGGCGTTGCGCCGGTTCCGAGTCGTGTACGGTAACGACCTCAAAGACGGAAGTGCGGGAAGCGATGTTGGCCTGATGGATCTCGGCCTCGATGGGCGTGAGTTCTCCCTCGGCGAAAACGCAGCTTTCCGCCACCGCCTTTCGTCGTGCCGGTAATCGAACAAAAAATAGTCCTTGAGGACCGTCTGCTCGGTTTCGTCGTCGAGGATGATAGTGCGAGCAGGGACGGGGAGCCTCAGTTTACTCGCGGCTTTGGCTGGCACAAAAGCCCGAGGCCAAAGTGGGCGGCGCTCCGCATTGAATTCGAGGACGAGGTTTCTCTGTCGCTCGGATTCGGCTACGCATGACCTCGGAGGTCAGCGCGAGTGCCGTTACCCGTGTGGCGTTGCCGTTGAAATTCAGACACGGGATGGCCGCGGACACCGTTGTTTTTCGCCGCTAAGCGACGGGGGGCCGGCAACTTCCCCGTCGGGGGAAAGTGGTGGTAGGACCTGGATTCGAACCAGGGAAGGCGTTAGCCAGGAGATTTACAGTCTCCCCTCGTTGGCCACTTGAGTATCCTACCAAAAAGCGGAACGCGGAAATTCTCGGCTCGCTCGCCCGACAGCAAGGTTTTTTTCACCACGACCTTGCCTCATTCATATCAAGGCTTTGTCTCGGAGCGTCATGCTCGATGTTCTGCGCAATCTCCTCGAGCGCTTTCTTGACCGAGGGTTGCTTCCGGTTGGCTTTAGCATCGCGGGCTTCCTCCTCGCTTTTTTTCTCGTTGCTCGGTTGATGAGCGAAAAACGAGCCCCGGCCAACACGTTCGCCTGGCTGTTGATCATTGTCCTCCTACCCTACATCGGCGTCCCGCTCTACTTGCTGTTCGGCGGCCGAAAGCTGCGTCGTCTGGCAGAACGCAAGTCACGCCTTCTGCCGACGCTTCCGTTTCAAGCGACGTGCCCATCGGCGTTCGCCAGCGGCCCAGTCGCCCACACCGTGATGGCCAGCGGTGCGGCCGCACCCGTCGCCTGCAACGCCCTCGAACTTCTCACAACGGGAGAGCAGGCGTTCGCAGCGCTGGAGAAGTTGATTCGCAACGCACAGCACTCGATCCACATTACCACGTTCATTCTCGGGCGCGATGATACGGGACGCAAAGTCGTGCGACTGCTCGCCGAACGCGCTCGCGCGGGCATCAAAGTTCGACTGCTACTTGATTCAATTGGCTGCATGTTCGTCAGCCGTCGTTTCGTTCTACCGATTAAAAACGCGGGCGGCGAAATCGTCTGGTTCATGCCCGTGATGCCATTCACGTCACGCGGCTCGGCCAATCTTCGAAATCATCGCAAGATCGCGGTGTTCGATCACCGCACCGCCATCGTAGGCGGCCATAATCTCGCCCGGGACTACATGGGCCCGACGCCATTTTGGCGGCGCTTCGCCGATTTTGGTGCGATTATAACTGGTCCCGCCGCCGTGCTAATCAATGAGATCTTTATTGCCGACTGGTGTTTCGCCAGTCGGCAACCGAGCGAGCCTTTGCATGCCGAAATTCCACCGACGGCAGTTTCTGAGCAACGTGGAGAATCGGATCTTCAAGTCGTCGCGAGCGGCCCGGATGTACCCGGCGATCCATTGTATGAGGGAATTCTGGCGATGATTCAGGAAGCAGAGCGAAGCCTCTGGATCGTCACACCTTACTTTTTACCCGATGAAGTGTTGCTTCGTTCACTCAAAGTGAAAGTCCACGCTGGCTGTGCCGTCACGATCGTTCTCCCCCAGCGTTCCAACCATCCGGTCACAGATCTGGCGCGTCGGCATTACGTCCGCGAACTCCAGCGAGCCGGCGCTCATGTCTGGCTCTATCAACCCGGCATGATGCATAGCAAGGCAATGATCATCGATGACCGCGTGGCGCTCTTTGGCTCGGCGAATTTCGACCCGCGCAGCCTCTTCGTGAATTTCGAACTCGGCATCCTCGTTCATTCAAAAACCGAGGTTCTCGCGATTCAACGTTGGGCCGAAAGCCTGTTGACATCCTGTCGGCGTCCGAAAAAGGAAAAAGCCAACAAGCGCCGCATCATCGGCTCGATTATGGAAGACGTCAGCCGGCTGCTCGCGCCTCTGCTGTAAAAAAACGGCGGCGATTGTTAATCGCCGCCGTCACAGACGATCCACCATCCGGCGGACGTTTCTTGAAACTGATGGGACTTAGGCCGCAGCTCCAGCCATCTCCAGCAAACTCAGCGCTTGATGAACTTCACGACGAATCTCGGCCAACGCAGCGCGCGCTTCCTCGAATTGCGCTGTCGCACGTTCTGAGTATTCGGCACGGAGCGCGCCGGCTTTCTCGGCGTACTCGGCTTTCAGCTCGGCAGCTTTGCCAGCGTATTGGGCCTTGAGCTGCGTCCACCGTTCGCCGAGGTGGTGCAACTTGGCGTCGGATGTCTGCAGCAACTCACGAAGACGCGCATTCAGTTCTCCATGTCGCGTCGTCAGCTGCACATTCAGCCGGCGTCGTGTGTCCGCGAGTTGCGAGAGCAATACTTTTTCCTCCGGGACGCGACGCAGACCACGCACGAGATGGAGTTTTTCCAGCGTCCAGATGGTCCACTTGGTCGGATCCCACTGCCACCACTTCACGCCGTTGCGATAGTCGTGTTGAAATTCGTGATGATAGTTATGGTAGCCTTCGCCGAACGTGAAAAGCGCCATGATCCAGCTGTCGCGTGCGCTGCACTTATCGGAATACGGCTGACGCCCGATCGTGTGACAAAGCGAGTTGATGAAAAAGGTCATGTGCTGCACCGCGGTGATGCGAGCGACGCCACCGAGTAGAAGGCCGCCCAACGCGCCCACCCATCCTGCATGAAAATATCCCAAAAGCGCGGGGACGAGGAAACCAACGCCAACCGCCAGCGGCAGGTAGAAACGATCCTGCCACATGACCAGCGGATCTTTCCGCAGGTCCGCGACGTTGTCGAGCGGCGGCTCGGGATCGAGCTTGAACAAAATCCAGCCGATGTGCGCGTGCCAAAACCCCTTCGAAATATCATAGGGATCATCGTCGTGATCCACGTGCTTATGGTGGCGGCGATGATCAGAGACCCAAGCAAGCGCGGTGTTCTCAAACGCCGCGGCCCCGAAAATCAGGGTCACCAGACGAACCGGCCACAGCGCCTGAAACGACATGTGTGCGAAGAGGCGGTGATACCCGAGCGTGATGCTCAGGCCGGTCGCGACGACGAACGAGAAAAACATCGAGAGCTGAAAAGCATCGACGCCATAGTGCCACAAATAGAGCGGGACTCCAGTGCAGGTGACGACGGCGGTGCCAATCAGGAACGAACTATTGGTCCAATTAATACGGGCGGAGGGAATACGAAACGGCATGCAGCGCGGATCTTGGCAAAAACTGCGCAAGGCGCGAGCCGAAACCTCTGGAAAAACCCGTCAATTTTCCGAGTAGATCCAGCTCGAACGCGATCAGCCTTGCATGAGCTTGAACTCCACCGACTCGCGGAGCGCTTCCCAACTCGCATCAATGATGTTGTCGCTCACACCAACCGTCCCCCAGATGCGTTGCCCGTCACCGCTTTCGATCAAAACACGCGTGCGCGCGCTGGCGCCCTGACTGCTTTCGAGAATTCGCACCTTGTAATCCCGGAGCGTCATCTCGCGCAATTGCGGATACGCTTTGTCCAACGCCAGCCGTAAAGCCTTATCCAGCGCACCGATTGGACCGCTCTCTTCCGCCACTGTGTGCGCAGATTCACCGTTTACCGTTAGCTTCACGGTCGCCTCCGACCAGAGCTTATCGTCGTGGCGCTCGATAATCACACGATAGTTTTCCACCTCGAAAAATTTCCTTTTTTCGCCGAGGTTCTTCGCGACGAGCAGCTTGAACGACGCATCTGCCGCCTCGTATTCGTAGCCGCGAAATTCGCGCTCCTTGAGTTCCTCGATCAGGGCTTTCATCTCCGGGCGTTTTTCGTCCAGCTCAACACCCATTTCCCGCGCTTTCAGCGCAAGACTGCTCCGGCCGGCCATATCGGAAACCAGCACGCGAGTACGGTTACCCACGAGGCTCGGTTCGATGTGCTCGTAACTACGTGCAACCTTCTGCGCCGCGTTCGCATGCAGCCCACCTTTGTGCGCAAACGCGGACTGGCCAACAAACGGCGCTTTGGGATGAGGCCGCAGGTTCGCGAGCTCGTCGAAGAAGAGCGAGAGTTCGCGCAACTGGCCAAGATTAGGCGCACAGTGCGCCGTTCGACCCATTTTGAGGAAGAGATTTGGCAGCACAGAAATCAGATCCGCGTTCCCTACCCGTTCACCGTAACCATTGATCGTACCTTGCACCAGCGTCGCGCCCGCATCGATGCCTGCGAGCGAGACGGCCACGCCAAGGCCGCTGTCGTTGTGACAATGCACACCCACCATCTGGCCGCCGAAACGCGCTACGACCGCCGCGGTGATCTGCGTCACTTGCGGCACGAGTTTGCCGCCGTTGGTTTCACACAACGTCAAATTGCTCGCGCCGCCACGTGCCGCCGCGTCGAGAACGCGCAAGGCATAATCAGGATTGTCGAGATAACCGTCGAAAAAATGTTCGGCGTCGTAGATCACCTCGCGCCCCTGCGAAACGAGGTACCGCACGCTGTCTTCGATCATCGCGAGGTTCTCTTCCGGCGTTGTCCGAAGAATCTCGTTAACGTGAAGCAGCCAGGTTTTGCCGACGATGGTGAGCACCGGCATCTCGCTTTCGAGCAACGTTCGAAGCTGCGCGTCTTCCTGGGATTTCGCGCCTGCGCGACGAGTTGCGCCGAAGGCCGCGAGCTTCGCATGGGTAAGCTTCAGTTTTTTCGCCTCGGCAAAAAAGGAAATATCCCGCGGATTTGAGCCCGGAAACCCACCCTCGATGTAATCGACGCCGAACAGATCGAGCTTCTGCGCAATGAGCAATTTATCGGTAACCGAAAAACTGATGCCTTCGCCTTGTGTGCCGTCGCGAAGGGTGGTGTCGTAGATTTTGACGCTGGTGCTCATCGGAGGGCCAAGATTTGCCAGCCGTCAGCAGACTGGCAAGGGAGCTTTTCACCGATACTTGATGAGGAGCGCATCGCCCGGTTGACGGTGGCTTGTGTAGGTGGCGCGCTTGCCGCGCAACGTGGCGCGGCGAGCGCGCCACCTACAAATCCGCGCGCCGGCCTCAAACCGCGTGCGCCTCGATGAAAGCGCGGATCGCTGCCGGGGCTGCCTTGATCAAATGCTTCACGATCGAACGCGATTTCAACGCTTCGAGACTTGGGTCCATCGGCTCCAGGCCGATCGCGTCGTGAATCGTCTCGGGAAATTTCGCGGGGCTCGCGGTCGCGAGGACAACGCTTACACGATCAGGGTTGAGTTCTTTGAAGGCGCACGCCGTGTGCGGATCGACAACGTAGCCATACTCTCGATGCACTCGCGCAATGATTTCAGGGATGTCCCCGTCTGAGCAGCGCGAGGCGGAAAACGTCGTGCGATCGAAGTTTTCGAAACGATAACCGCCCGTCGTCTTGAATGTCTCCATCACCTCACGGACCTTCGCCGCATCGCGACCAACCGCGAAATAAATGAAGCGCTCGAAATTCGAGGCGACCTGGATATCCATCGATGGCGCCAGGCTGGGATGAACGTCTCCCACCCGATATTCGCCAGTCGTGAACATCCGGTAGAGAATGTCGTTTTGATTGGTTGCGACTTTGAAGCCGGCGATCGGCACGCCCATCTGTTGGAGCAACCAGCCCGCGAGCACATTTCCGAAATTGCCTGTGGGCACGACGAACTCCACGTTGTCGCGATTCGTCTCCGGAAGACGCAGCCACGCGTAAAGATAGTAAACGCACTGGGCCAGCACCCGCGCGAGGTTGATCGAGTTAACCGCGGAAAGACGGTGCTGCGTGCGGAATTTTTGATCGCCGAAGAGTTCCTTCAGCGCCGCTTGCGCGTCGTCAAACGTCCCGTCCACCGCGAGTGCGAAGACATTCTCCGCTCCCGTGCACGCCATCTGCCGCTCCTGCAGCGGTGACACACGTCCATCGGGATAGAGGATAAAAATCGCAGTGCCCGGCTTGCCGAGCAATCCGTGAATCGCCGCCGCGCCGGTGTCCCCCGACGTAGCGCCGAGGACGTTGATGGTTTCGTGGCGCACCGCGCATTGATGCTCGTAAAGATTACCGAGCAATTGCAGCGCGAAATCCTTGAACGCGAGCGTCGGTCCGTGAAACAGCTCGAGCACGTGCAGGTTGGGCGCGAGTTGTTTCAGCGGCGCAATCTCGGGATGCGAAAACGTCGTATACGATTTCGCGATGATCGCGCGCAACCTTGCTGGTTCGATGTCCGTCGCGAACACGCGCAGGAATTCGAAGCACAAATCAGCGTAGCCCAGTCCGACAAAGCGCGACAAGTCTCGTGAGAAATCCGGCAGTGACTCCGGCAAAAACAGACCGCCGTCGGGCGCGAGGCCCGTCGCCACCGCTTCGGAAAAGCGGAGCGGCTGGGTTTGTCCACGAGTGCTGATGAAACGCATAGAGGTCAGAAGTCAGCTCCCAAGCTGATCGAGCTGAAATGCGGCGTGCGCCACGCGCGCGGCTTCGTCCGCCTTTTCCTTCGCGATCACAACGGAGATTTTAATTTCCGACGTGCTGATCAGTTCGAGATTGATGCCAACCGCAGCCAGGGCCGAGAACAGCGTCGCCGCCACGCCGCTGTGCGTGCGCATGCCGACGCCAACAACGGACAGCTTCGCAATCGCTTCGTCCACCCGCGCCTCGCCGCCAACTTCCTTCAGGACGGGTTCGAGCACCTTCAACGTTTTCGCGGCTTCGGTCTGTGGCACGGTGAACGTCAGATTCGCCACGCCCTGCCGACCGACGTTTTGCACGATCATATCGACGTTGATGTGCGCGGCGGCCAGGGCGTTGAACACGCGCGCCGCCGAGCCGGGTTTGTCGACGATATTGCTAACGAGAACCTTGGCCTGGTCCTTGTCGACGGCGACGCCGCGGACGACGACCTTTTCCATATACGCGACTTCCTGTTTCACGATTGTTCCTGGGTTGTTGTTAAAGGAGGAGCGGACTTCGAAAACGACGTTGTACTTCGCCGCGAACTCGACCGAGCGCGATTGCATGACCTTGCTGCCGAGCGAGGCGAGTTCGAGCATCTCATCGTAGCTGATTTCGTTGAGTTTTTTTGCCGTCTTCACGACGCGTGGATCGGCCGTATAAACACCGTCAACGTCGGTGTAGATTT
>DAITQE010000014.1:13499-17077 GCA_036833235.1 Opitutus sp. | reverse complement strand
CTCGTCTATTGTCCGGTGTTCGCCGTGCCGGTGACGGTGCTGTTGTACGAATGGACCGAGCTGCACTTCGAGCGCCGTTCATTGGCCGCCGACCTCCGTACTCGAGGATGGTACCGACGGAAAGTGTTACCGGTAATGATCTCAAATTTCGGCGTCTGGGTCCCGGCGGTTTGTATGATCTACGCCTTGCCGACGCCGTTGCAGCTGCCGTTGCAAAATCTCGTGCTCTGCTTTTTCACGCTGCTCATCGCGCACCAGACGCGGCGGACGAACTGAAATCGCCCGGCGGGGGAGCGGCCCCGGAACTGGAGGAGACAAAGGAAAAGGTGTCCGGGAGTCCCGCGGCTTGCTGCGGCTGGCTACGCCGGGCTTCGGACGATATCGCCAAACCACGACTCAGCGCAGCAGCGCGATGAGGCGGGTGCGCGTGGGAACGAGGAATTTTTTCAGGCACGCGCTCACGTGCCGCTTTACCGTCGCTTCGGACTGGCCGAGTTGGGCGGCGATCTCCCGGTTCGTGAGACCGCTGCGCACGAGGACAACGACGATGGATTCCGCCCGCGTGAGCGCGGTTTTCGGATCCGCGGATTCATCGAGCGACGCGAAGAGATCGGCCCAACCAGCCTCGCCGGTCTCAGGCGCAGACAGCCGCGGCGGTACGACGGAGCGCGTTTTTTTTGCGCCCCGGCTCACAGCTTCAACAGGCGCTTGAGTTCGGCTTCGAGCTTCGGACCGCGCGCCTCGATGACGACCACGCTGCCCGTTTGATCGAGGAGCACCATCGCGGGAATGGCATCGACGCCGAATCGTTTCGCGTAGTCGTTCTTCCACCACTTGCCATCGAAGTACTGAGGCCAAGGCATGGCGTTGGCCAGCGTGCCGGCGCCGGAATACGGGCTGTAGATGTTGTAATTATAGCTGGCGCCGTAGGGCGTGAGATCGTTGCTCTTGCTCCACCAACGGTCGCGGGCGGCGAGGCTGTCCTGTTCCGTCTGGCTGACGGTGTAGAAGAGCGAAAGTTTGCCGGCGCGGTAACCCCCGGTGAGGGTCGCGGTCTTGGCCGCGACGTCGCTGTCGAAGGCGTTGTCGTAGGAGAGCTGGAGCTCGTTGCCGTTGAAATTCTTTTTGAGGATGATGTTGACCACGCCAGTGATGGCGTCGGAGCCGTAGATGGCTCCCGCGCCCTGCGGAAGAATTTCAATGCGCTCGATCGCGGAGACGGGAATGCCGTCGATGTTGAAATCTTCGCGGCCGCCAGCGCCGCCGGGAGCTTCCTGCCCGGTATGCGGAACGCGGTGACCGTCGATGAGCACCAAGGTGGAGTTGCCACTCACTCCGCGGAGCGCGAAGGACGTGCTGACGGTCTGGGCGCGTGAGGTGCCGCTGTTCTGGAGATTGTCGTTGAAGCCAACGCTGGGTCCGAGTTGAGGGATCGCCCAGCGGATATCGGCGAGACGGGAGACGCCGCGTTGCTCGAGTTCGACCTGGTCAAAGGTGAGCACGGGAATCGCGCTCTGTTCACCGACCAGCGTGCGGAGGCGCGAACCGGTGACCTCAACGCTCTCGAGCTTCACGGGCTCGTCTGTTTTATCATCCGTTTTTTTGGCGGTGGCGGAACCGTCGGTTTGCGCGAAAAGAACGACCGACGGTGCGAGCAACAACCCGGCGATGAAGCGGAAACGATGTGGTGTCATGGCGATAGCAGGTTGAGCAGGCCGTATGCGCGCTCAACCTGACAAAGGTTAGGTTTGGCAGTCCGGGGTCGCTGCGTTTGGCTGGTGGCGTGCTAGTCCGTACTCGCTCATGACCACGTCCGCCCTGCTGCACGATCCCGTGGGCGCCACGCTCCACACGGCGCGTGCGCAACGCGTCCTGCTCGGACTGCATCGCGCGGTGGCGTTCGCCGATTTGTGGATCGCGCTCCAGCGGCTTCTCGAAACCCTTGTGCCGCACGACACGCTCGTCATGTCGGTGAACTACCTCGACTGGCGAAGCGAATCGGCGACGCGTCGGTTGACATCGGCGAAGTCTCGCGTGATCGACGACGAGGATACCGCACGCATCATCACGGTCGAAGGCCGTGCCTTCTTCGGGCCGTTCCTCGAGCGCCACCGCGGCATTCCGTGTTACCGGCACACGGACGTGATGGCAGACGAGAAAAAAATTCCGGCCACGCCGTATTATCGCCGCTACATGGTGCCGCTGGGCTGGCGTTACTCGGCGCACCTGTTGTTCTGGCGCGGCGAACAGGTCGAGACGTCGTTCGCATTGCGGCGCCGGCCGGACCAGGGGGATTTCACCAACGACGAGATGGCGATTTTGCGCACGCTGCACGAGCACGTGGCGGTGGCTTTCGAACGTGTGCGCGTTTTCGAAGGCGAACGCCGGCGCCGGCGGCTACTGGAAAATTTTTACCGCGCGAAGCCCGAGGCGGTGCTGTTTCTCGATTGGAATCTGGCGGTGGTGTACGCGAGCCAGGAAGCGCTGGTGCTTTGTGCGGCGTGGAATTTCGGGCCGGAACGCGCCCGCGCGTTCACGCCCCAAGCCGTGTTCGACATCCCACCGGAGATTGCGGCCGCCTGCGTCGGACTCAAACCAACGTGGGAAGCCGAGTCACGCGCGGCACCGGCACGCGAGCCCGCCCCGCTCGTCACGGAGGCATCGTCAGGACTTTATCGTGCGGCGATCACCCTGCGCCGCGAGAGCGCCGGAGCGTTGACCAAGCCGATTTTCGTAATCCACCTGCACAGCCCGGAGGCGGCGCTGCTGGGTACAGAGCAGTCGCCCGCGCGACTCCGCGCGCAACTCACGCCAACGGAACGAGCACTCGCCGATCTCGTCTGCGCCGGCCTGAGCAACAAGGAAATCGCCGCCAAGCTTAGTCGTAGCGAAGGCAGCGTGAAAGTGCAGCTCAGTGGAATATTTCAAAAGCTCGGGGTCGCGAGCCGCTCACGCCTGATGGTCGCGCTGCGTTGAGCGGCGGCGGCGGAATTCCGCCCTCCGCCTTGGCCACGTTAATCGGGGTGACGGCGATGATCTCTGTTTTGGGTGTGGCGCGGGACCGGCTTGCGCTGTTTTCCCCCTCGGCCCGCGCGTTCCAATACTAACTTTCGTTTGATTGCTGCGCGACGCTGTCGGAACCGACGATGCGGTCATGCTTGATGCCAAACGCCCATCGCTGCCGCGCCCTCCGGTGCTCGGGCTCATCGGCCGCACGCCACTCCTGCCACTGACCTTTGCCGACCGTGGGTTCACGATTTTCGCGAAGGCCGAGTTTCTCAATCCCTCCGGTTCCATCAAAGACCGGCTCGCGCGCTGCATTGTCGAAGACGCCGAAGAAGGCGGCTTGTTGAACCCGGACTCGATCATCCTTGAGTGCACGAGCGGCAACACCGGCATCTCATTCGCGATGGTCGGCGCGGCGAAAGGCTACCGCGTTAAAATCCTCATGAGCGAGTCGGCGAGCATCGAGCGTCGCCACCTGATGCGGCAGCTCGGGGCAGAGGTGCTTCTCTTCAAGGCGACGAAAGGCTACGCGACGGGCATCGATCTTTCGCTCGAAATGGCCGCCGCCGATC
>DAITQE010000014.1:0-13489 GCA_036833235.1 Opitutus sp. | reverse complement strand
CCGATCCGCGCATTTTCCTCGCGCGGCAATTTGAAAACCCGCTCAAGGCCCACGACCACGAGATCAGCACCGGCGTTGAAATCTGGGAACAGATGGAGGGCCGCGTCGACGCGTTTGTCGCGGCGCTCGCCGTCGCGCGCGAGATCGGCGGCGAGGCGCGCGTCGTCACCGTGCTTTGCGACCGTGCCAAACGTTACTACTCAACCCCATTATTTGCCGAGCGACCCGCGTGAGGGGCATCGTGTAACAACCGCGTTACCATGATTGAGTCGTCCTGCTTTGTCCGGGAACAAATCTCCCCGTTTGCGCCTCCGACCAATAAACCCACGTTCTCTTCCATGATTCCGCTTCGCCGTTTGCGGTCAGTCCTTTCGATTATCATCGCCGCTTTGTTCGCTCTCGCCGCGCGCGCCGCCTCGCCTTCGCATGTGCAGGCGTCACTCGTCGCCGCCGACACTTCCGTGCAGCCCGGCCACGCGTTCACCGTGGCGCTGCGCCTCGTGCACGAACCGCATTGGCATACCTATTGGCTCAACCCGGGCACCGGCCTGGCCACCGCGCTCACCTGGCATTTGCCTGAAGGCTGGACCGCTGGGGACATCCAATGGCCTGCGCCGGTCGTGCTCAAAGATCACACGGGCGCGGTTGTGGGCAACGGTTACGAGGGGGAAACGCTTCTGCTCGTCACGCTCACCCCGCCTGCATCGCTCCCGAGCGGCGGTACGGTCGATCTCAAGGCCGACGCCGAGTGGCTCATGTGCAGCGACGTCTGCATCCCCGGCAACGCGAGCGTCGCATTCACGCTGCCCGTCTCCGCCGATGCACCGAAACCCGATCCGACGTGGTCGGCGAAAATCTCCGCCACCGATGCCGGACTTCCGCGTGCGCTCGCCGAATGGAATGTCACAGCGACGCGCGACGCGAAGAACGTCACGCTCACCGTCGTGCCGAAATCTTCCAACGCTCACGCGCCGCAAGGACTGCATTTCTTCGCGGACGACAACTTGGTCGCTTACGAACTCCCGCAGGATGTGAAGCCCGACGGTCACGGCGGTTTTGTGCTAGCGCTGCCGATTTCCCCTGACGCCCCGGCGGACACGAAAATTCTCCACGGCGTGCTCACGTCCGAAAATGGCTGGCGGCCGGACGGCTCGCTGCGCGGTCTGCGGGTCGATGTGCCGTTCGGCCAAGTAGGGCAGGTTTCCGACCTGCCAAAGGGCGGGTCACAGACCCGTCCTACCTCTGGCACTACCACCAACTCTCAAGCCGCCGCGACCTCCGCCGTGCTTGTGGCGACCGGGCTTGCCGGCACACTGCTTCTCGCGCTTATCGGCGGATTGATCCTGAATTTGATGCCCTGCGTGTTTCCTGTACTTGGGATCAAGATACTCGGCTTTGTGAATCAGGCGGGTCATGCGCGCAGCAAGGTCGTCGCGCACGGGCTCGTGTTTGCGTTGGGCGTGCTGCTCTCGTTTTGGGCACTCGCCGGCGTGCTGGCGATTTTGCGCGCCGGCGGCAGCCAGCTCGGTTGGGGCTTCCAGCTCCAGTCGCCGGTGTTCGTGTTTATTCTCGCCGCACTCATGCTCGTATTCGCGCTCAACATGAGTGGCGTATTCGAATTTGGTTTACGCGCCACCAGCGTCGGCGGGGCGTTGCAGACGAAGTCGGGTTTCGCCGGTTCGTTCTTCACCGGCGTGCTCGCGACGGTTGTGGCTACGCCGTGCTCCGCTCCGTTTCTAGCACCCGCGCTCGGGGCGGCGCTGGCTCTTTCCACCATCGAGTCATTCGCGATCTTCACTGCGATCGCGATCGGCCTCGCGCTGCCTTATCTGCTGCTTTCGATTTTTCCGGGCGCGGTAAAAATTCTTCCTCGCCCGGGCGCGTGGATGGAAACGTTCAAGCAATTCATGGCATTTCCGCTGTATGCGACGGTGGGTTACCTAGTGTGGGTGCTCGCCGGACAGGTGGGCGACGAAGGCCTGCAAAACGTGCTCTTTGGCTTAGTGCTGATCGCGCTCGGCGTGTGGTTCTACGGCCGCTGGCATGCTCCAGGTGCATCAGCCGGGCGCACGCGATTTGGCACGGCTGCTCTGATCGTTGTCGCGGCGACCGGTCTTTGGCTCGGCTGGCCGCAAACGTTGGCTGCCTCGACTCCGGGCAGCGTCACCGCCAATGGGCTCACGTGGGAGCCTTGGAGTCCCGAAGCGGTCGCCAAGCTGCGCGCCGAAGGGCGAATCGTTTACGTCGATTTCACCGCCCGTTGGTGTGCGACCTGCCAGGCGAACAAGAAACTCGTGTTCCATTCCGACGAGGTGCTGAAAGAATTCGCAGCCAAAAAAATCGTCACGCTGCGAGCGGATTGGACAAACAAGGATCCACGAATTACAGCCGAACTTGCGCGGTATAACCGCAGCGCAGTCCCGTTCAACCTGATCTGGTTTCCGGGAAAAAATGACCCGGTCATTCTCCCGGAGATTCTGATTCCTGGCACGGTTTTGAATGCACTTAGGCGGGAAGGGTAGGGAAAGTTCGGCCGTCGTGCCAGTCTCCGTGAACTTGGAGAGTTCGGGGAAGCCGTGGGATGCCACGTTCGCCTGCCTGCAGCTTTGAAAACAACAAGTCCACCGCGGCGCGTCCGATCTCTTCGGAATGCTGCTCAACCCCGCTCCAGTCCGCGTGCACCGAGGTCACGTCGAGCGAAACAAGTCCAATATCCCGCGGAGCATTTCGCCCGACGGTGGCCAGCCAAGCTTCCATAGGATTGGGTTCGTTGCGAAAAGTAGAGAGCGTTAAAACGCAATCGACCGCGTATTGGTTAGCCCACTTCAAGAACAGGTTGGCGTTCATTTGAACGGGCAGGAGCGGTGGAATTTCGGCGAGTTCCGGTACGGTCGCGCGAAGACCGGCATAACCGAGGGACCACCGGCCGTCGGTAATCTCGTCTTGATACTTTTCAATCGCGAGTCCGATGCGGCGACAGCCGCGGCCCGCGATCGTCCGGGCCGCCATGGTCACCGCCTCGGTGTGATCGCTCACCACGCAGTCGAGTCGCGGTGACTTGATGCGATGGCCCACCTGGACGAAGGCGAAGTCGTCCCAAGGAAGCGAAATTTCGTGCGGCTCCGTCGGAAATGCCGCCAGGAGGACGCCGGATATTCCCCGAGCGGTGAGAATCTCGCCAAGACGTCGTCCGGTCATGCCGCGAGAACTCAGGGTAAACTCGGTGATGCTAAATCCGAACGATTCCGCGCGTTCGCGCGCAGCTTCCCAGTTGCGGCAGAGCGTGGGGGTTGCGCGCCATTCATGAGAGTCCGCCACCGGCGTGACGAAGGCGATTGTCCCGAGATGATTCTGCGCCACACCCCGACGGGTTGCTCGCATGACCTGACCGACGAGAGTATTGTGCTGATAGCCGGTTTCCGCGGCGGCAGCGTGGACGCGGAGCTGGGTGGATTTCGCGACCTTCGCCGCGCCGCTCAAACAACGGGACGCGGTGGAAACGGAAACCCCCGCCCTTATGGCGACCGCGTGAAGGGTGGGTGTCGTGCGGGGTGGCACAACCGAGTTCATGCTTTTTTGTGCGGTGACGAGACGGAGGCGTCAAGAGCGCCACGGCATCTTCGTGCCGTTCGCTGCTACTTTAACCGATCGCGCAGATCACTCGGCAAGAGATCCAGCGCTGTGTCGTGTAATTTGGGATCGACCGTTAGGCCGAACGCGCGGCTTAACACGAGCAGTCGATAAAGGGCGCCGGGAGAGAGGGCGCGTAGTTTTCTCCTATCTGCTCCCGCCAGGCACACTTTCACTTGCTCGCGCGAAAGTTTCTCCTGTTTCGCTTTGGCGAGAACGACCGCGAGGCCGACGCGCTGGTCCCACAGCAGGAAAGGAGCGATCCTTGTCGCCAGCCTCGTCTCTAATAACTTGAGCGACTTCGCAAACGCAGCCTCGTCGCCCCGCGCTAATTCGACCTCGGCCCGTGCCACCGAGGCTCCGAAATCTCCAGGGAAACGCCGCAGCGCCTGCGCCACCGCCGCGGCCTGATCCAAATCCCCCATTTCTATGCAGTACTTCGCGATCTGACCCAAGGCGGTCGCCTCATCCTGTTCTTCGACCACCTCGTAGATCGTGACCGACTGTCCTTCGAAACCGGCGATCGTCGGAAGTGGATAAGCCAGAGGGCGCAGCCAGAGCGGCAGCGTCGAAAGGTGAAGCTGGTTGCGAAACGTGCCTTCGAGTTGTCCCGTGCCCACCCGCGCATACTGGTCGAAATAGGAATCCCAGGAGAGAAGGACGATGTGTGTAATTCCACGATGATCGATCAGTTCTTTCGCCTCTTGAGCACTCGGGGCACTCAAGATCCGCATGGCCGCCGCCACGCCCTCTTTGTTTTCCCACGAGAGCGTGCCGATCCCGCGCATTCCTCCATAATAACAGAGCGCGGTTGTCTCGTTGGGCGGAGCCAAAACCACCACCCGTCCGGGCTCGGCGCGGAGTGCCAGCCAGTCTGCCAGATCGCGCTCGATCAATCCCACCACCTCGGCTTGGGTGAGGTCGTTTTTTGTCCCGGCTTTGACCCGCGCCACAATTTGCAGGGCGCCGGGTAACAGCGCCAGCATGACGAGGCCAGACCACGCGAGCCGGGTGTGCCGCCGGTTGGTTACGCTCTGCAATGTTCCCGTCGCCGCAGCTAACATTACCAGCAAAAGCCCATCGACCTCATTCCACCAAACGAGCTGCTTGCAGGCGAATCCGAGCGCAATGAGCAGGGGGCCCAACGCAAGCGCCACCGAAACGCGAGGCCCGCGGGTGGTCTGGCGCCGGATGAATAACCAAACTGCCGGCGCGAGGAGGAGCAAAGGTAACAACGTTGCCAATACGGGCGCGGTGAGTCCATCACGTGAAATCCACGCGCCCAGGCTTTGAGCGACGGCGCCTTCCGGCAGTCTGGTTAGCCGGAAGGACTGAGGGTCTGGAATGAGGAACTCGCGACCGTAAACTTTCCAGATGGCCACCGGCACCGCGGCCATGGCGGCCACCGCCAGCGCGAGGATCGCGAGATTGCGGAAAGTGCGCTGAAATTTTGTGCCCTGAGTCCACGCTGCCCCCTGCGCCAACACCTCACCTCCGCCGAGCCACGCAAGACCATAAAGCGGATGAATCGCGGTCAACTGCCAGTCCCCGAGGTGGGCGGGGGCAAATTCAATCAGATAAGCGCAAAGGGTCGTGACGGCGCCTCCCATCGCCCACGCCCGCCACGGCAGGACGGCGGTGGCCGAGGCGTCCTCCGGTTGGTGATTGCGGGCGACGGACGCGGCGAGGAATGCGCCCAGTGTGATGCCCGCAAGGATCGGAACTTGACCGGACACACTGAGCCACAGCCCGAGGCCACCGATTACGCCCGCGCAGAAGAACCAACCTCGGGCCGACTTTCCATCATCGGTCGGCGCGGGCGTTGGGCTGACCCCCGCCAGGAGCAGCAGCACGCTCCAAATGGCAAAAATCTGCGCCATACTGTGGTCGTCGGGTGCACCGGAAAGAAACTGCGTGGCGAACGGAAATATGACTACGAAACCGATTGATATCAGTGCAGCCGGAAAAGCGCCAAACCGCCACGCGACGAAGATCGTGGTTCCGAGCAAGAGCAGGAGGTGCAGGAGCGGATCTGCCACGAGCGCGGCGCGTTCCACCGACTGAACGGGCGACCGGCCTGAAATAGCGTGTTCAAACCACGCGATCAAGCCGAGCCACCAGCGGTAGGGTGAAGCTGAATACACCGCCCGGCCAAAGGGCGCATTCTCATAATCGATGTGCCGCACCCGCCATTCGCCACGCTTGAACATGCGCTGGGTCTGGGCCAGCCAGTGATAGCTTTCGGTGAGGTGCTCTGGGATAATTAGTCCGTTGCCTGCAGCAAACTCGGATGCGGACGATGCTGCGACCCTGATGGCCACGGGTTGTTTTTCGCTCCAACCGCCCAGCCCTGACACATATTCAATATGATGAACGCGGCCCAGGTTCATCCAGATGAGGAACCCAAGTGCGCAGAGCGGGGCGGCAAGCCAGGCGAGAGAGGAGCAGCGAAGGGGTTTGATCACGAGAGCCACCGCAATTGGGATGATGTTCTCAAAATCCGATTGCAATCACACCGCGAACCATTCGGCACGCAACGTTTGCATTCGTTCGCGCAATAGCTCGTTGACGCTCCAGATCGACGCTCGTTCCATGCCGTTTTACCCCATGTTCGACGCCGAGAATCGCCCACCCACCCGTTGGCGGGCTGCCACTGAGCTCGCCGTCCGTGGCGTAGTCTTGGTCGGTATCCTTTTTCTCTCTACGTCGATTCGGGCCGCCGGCACGGCTGGTAGCATCGTCGGGCGGGCATTCACCGCACATTCCAACCCGCGCGGAAAAACGATGTTCGTCCAGCTCTCTCCGGAAATCACGGGTGTTCGAACGGAGAATCGCTACGCCGATCCCCGGATGCGGGGCGATCTCTATCAAGAGTTCGAAGGAGGCTCGATCGGCACCGGTGTCGCGATCGGTGATTACGACGGTGATGGCCGCCCCGATCTGTTCGTGGTCAGTAAAACCGAGAGCTGCCGGCTTTTTCGTAATCTCGGCGACTTCAAATTTGAGGATGTGACCGAGAAAGCGGGAGTCGGCGACGCGGGAGCTGCAGCCGGCATCTGGAAATCGGGCGTGACCTTTGTCGACGTGAACAATGACGGACGACTCGATCTCTATCTCTGCCGTTTTAATGCGCCCAACCTGCTTTATATCAACCAAGGCGACGGCACATTTAAGGAAATGGGGCACGCTTATGGTTTGGATGTGAAGGACGCCTCGGTGATGGCGGCTTTCTGCGACTATGACCGAGATGGATGGCTCGACGTCTATATTGCGACCAATATGCTGAGCGACGCGGCGGGTCCGAGAGGTCAGCGCGGTTATATGTTTCACAACCAGGGCGACGGCACGTTTGCGAACGTAACCGATCGCGCGGGCATAACGGGTGAAACGCGAAGCCATTCCGCCACGTGGTGGGACTACGACAACGATGGCTGGCCGGATCTTTACGTGGCCTATGACTACGGTGTTCCGGATACGCTCTACCACAACAACCGGGACGGCACGTTTACCGACACGGCCGGACGGTTTCTGCCGCACACGTCGTTTTCCTCGATGGGAGCGGATTTCGGCGATGTGAATAACGATGGGCTCGTTGACTTCTTCGTCGCCGATATGGCCGCGACAACCCACGAGACAGACCAGCACATCATCGCGGATGCCCGTGCGCGGCTCGAGGAACGGCCGGACGACGCTGCAGGGGTGCCGAAATATAACCGCAACGCACTGCTGCTGAGCACCGGCACCGGGTACTGTCTGGAAGCCGGCTTCCTCGCCGGTGTGGCTGCGACAAACTGGACGTGGTCACCGCGACTGGAGGACTTGGACAACGACGGGCGCCTCGATCTGCATGTGACCAATGGATTCCCCCGAGATCCCGGAGCGGATGTCGTGAGACGCCAGATGAGCGCCGAATCGGGCGCCGAGCGTATCCGGATCATGTACGACACTCCGATGCGGTCAGAGAATAACATTGCCCTGCGCAATCTCGGGGACTTGCAGTTTGAAAACGTTGGGCCGGCTTGGGGGCTCGATCAGAAGGGGATTAGCTTTGGCGCGGCCTTCGGCGATCTTGATGGCGACGGCAACCTCGATCTCGTCTATGCCAACTATCATGACGGCGTGAGTGTTCTGCGGAACGACTGCGACACTGGGCATCGCGTTATCATTGATCTCCGTGGAGCCGTTTCGAACCGCTTTGGTGTGGGTGCGACCGTGAGAATCGAGAGCGCGCTCGGCGTGCAGGTGCGACAACTTGGGCTGGCGCGCGGATATATGTCCAGCAGCGAGCCGGCGATTCATTTTGGATTAGGTAATGACGGCGTGATCAGGCGAATGGTCGTGACCTGGCCGAGCGGCCACGTGCAGACGTTTGAAAACATCGCCGTCGACCAGCGGTTCACGATCACGGAACCAGCCGTCGCCGAGCCTATGGCCGGCAGGCCCGCTGGGGCTGCGCCGGCGCGATCCACCGAAATGAAACTGCCTGTGGCCGGGCAGTTTTCAGACGTGAGCCGTGCAACCGGCTTGATCTTCCGGTCGCGAGAGGAGCAGGTTAACGAAACCTCCGGACAGCGGCTGCTTCCATTCCGATTCAACCGCCGCGGTCCGGGTCTTGCGGTGGGAAATATCGCCAGCGTGGATCGTGACGACGTGGTGATTGGCGGCACGACCCTGGATTCGCGTCGCGTCGTTCTCGCGACAGCAAAGGGACAGTTCACCGCGGCCGGCACGGTCGCGACTGCGCCTGACGCGGTGAACGATGGCCCATTGCTGGTGTTTGACGCCGATGGCGACGGCAACAGCGACCTGCTTGTTACCCGAGGCGGCAACAGTTTGCCGGCCGAAATGCCGGACTATCAGCCGGTGCTTTACCTTGGCAACGGACATGGCGGTTTCCGCGGCGCCGCCGTCGATGTGTTGCCGCCGCTGACGATCAACGGAGGAGCGGTGGTGGCGGGGGACTTTGATCATGATGGACGGCTCGATGTGTTTTTGGGCGGGCGCATAATGACCGGCCTGTATCCGCTGGCTCCGCAAAGTGCGTTGCTCGCGAACCGCGGCGGAAGGTTTGAAGACGTCACCGATGCACTGGCGCCCGGATTACGGGAAGTGGGGATGGTGACGGCTGCGCTGTGGAGTGACGTGGATGGTGACGGGTGGCTGGACCTCTTGGTCACGCCGGAGTGGGGCAACGTGAAGTATTTCCACAGCAGTCAGGGCAAACAATTCGAAGACTGGACGGAGAAGGCGGGCTTTGCTGCGGCGGGCACCGGATGGTGGACATCCCTCGCTGCGGCGGATTTCAATGGCGACGGCCGGCCTGACTACGTCGCGGGTAATGTCGGGCTGAATACGCAATATCGCGCCGCTGCCGCGCACCCGGCGTTGCTTTACTCGGGTGACTTCAAAGGCGACGGTTCCGCGCAACTCGTCGAGGCCTATTACGAAGGCGATCGCGTTTATCCCTGGCGCGCTCGCCGGGACGTCGGTGCTGTAATTCCGTCCATTTTGAAACGCTTTCCCCTGAACGACAGTTATGCGCGCGCGACGATCGGCGAGATTTTCGGCGAAGATAAGCTGGCGAGGGCCCAACGATTCGCGGCCACGGAGCTGCGCAGCGGTGTATTTCTCAGCCAGAGCGATGGAACGTACCGTTTCGAACCGTTGCCGCGCGTCGCGCAGATCGCACCGTTACAAGGAATCGTTGCTGGAGACTTCGATGGGGACGGCCATGCCGACATTTATGCGGTCCAAAACTCGTTTGCGCCCATTGCTGCCGTCGGTCGTTTTGACGGTGGCCTGAGTCAGCTGCTACGCGGTGATGGCCACGGTCGCTTTTCAGCGGTGCCTCTCGCCGAGAGTAATCTGCTTGTGCCCGGTAATGCGAAAGCACTCGTCGTGCTCGATCTCGATCGAGACGGCTGGCCTGACTTTCTCGTCTCTAGAAACAACGATGATACGCTCGCGTTTCGAAACAACGGCGTCGCCGGACGCAAATCAGTGCGCATTATTCTACGCGGCCCGGCCGGCAATCCCACTGCGGTCGGGGCGAGGATCACCGTCGAACTGACGGATGGCTCAACCCTGAACAGCGAAGTATATGCTGGTTCCGGATACTACAGCCAGTCCACCGCGGCATGTTTTTTCGGCTATTCGGACGCAAATGCGCCGCGCCAAGTTCTCGTTCGCTGGCCATCAGGGACGACGACACGGCATCCTTTTCCTCCGGCCTCATCGTCATTGATTCTCTCCGTCACGGGGCCGCGCCGATAGACCTGGACCGCGCCGCACTGCCGGCTGCACCGTCACCAACAATTTGTGACGTCAGCCCTCTCCTTCGCAACGTTTGCAAAGCGACAAAGTCGCGTTGCAGGAACGTTTCACCGAAATCCGATGCGACAGGTTGGTATATCGGAGCTACGCCCCAAGGATCGATCCCCTCCAAGCTACCTCTTCGTGCGCATCCTGTTTTATTAAATGAACGCCCCAACACCCCAACAGACCTCAACCGCGTATCCCACCGACCTGGGAAACCGTTTTGAAGCGGTACGCAATCTCATCCCGACAATCAGTCCAGTATCCCAAACATGAAGACTACTTCGAGGCTTTCCCGGCGAGCAGCTGTGCTGGCCACTTTGCTCATTCCCTGTTCGTATTTGCATGCCCAGACGACACCGGCGCCCGACGCGACCTCGGCTGCCGCGGCAGCCCAAGATGACGAGGTCATCGTCTTGTCACCGTTTGAAGTGTCTGCGAGTACCTCGGAAGGAGGATATAATGCCGTCGATACTCTGGCCGGCAATCGCCTGAAGACTCAGCTGCGCGACGTTGGCGCGGCCGTCACAGTCATTACCACGCAATTTTTCAAGGACACCGGCGCGGTGAACAATGCCTCGCTGCTGCAATACACCACCAGCTCTGAGGTCGGTGGCATCTATGGCAACTTTGCTGGCACCGGCGATGGTGCGCAGCTCATTGAGCCGAGCCAACGGCCAAACGAAAACACTCGCATCCGTGGCTTGGCCGCCGCCGACAACACCCGCGATTTCTTCCGCACGGAAATCCCATGGGACAGCTACAACATCGACCGCGTGGATCTGCAACGCGGCCCGAACTCGATCCTGTTTGGTCAGGGCAGCCCTGCCGGTATCATCAATGCGGGTTCCAAGGGTGCCGGTTTCCGGAACTCCGGAGAACTCGAGGCCCGCTACGGCAGCTTCGGCAGCAACCGTGTGTCGCTGGATATCAATCGTGTGCTCGTCCCCGGCCAGGTCGCTTTCCGCCTCGACGCTTTGCGCGATGACGAAAAGTTCAAGCAGGACCCCGCGTTCTCGAAAGATCAGCGCCTCTCTGGCGCGATCCGTATCGAGCCGGCATTCCTGAAGAAGAACGGGAATCGCACCATCTTCAAAGCCAACTTCGAATCCGGTCAAATCGACGCGAACAATCCGCGTGCGCTGCCTCCGGCCGACAATATTACACCGTGGTTCGCGACCGGTGCTGCTGGGTTGAATCAACGACAATTAATTGGTTGGAATGATTTCGATCACCTCTCCGGTCGGCCCGGCCACGGTGCGGCGCGTGGCTCGGCTGACTTTCCAGATCCCAGCCTGTCCGGCAACTCCTCGCCCTGGGTCCATAACGGCTCTTTCGGCACGATGAGCGGACAAGAGCCGGTGGCGTTTTTCTCCGGTAGCGGCGCTCCGACGTACTGGATAACCTCTGTCCCGCAGACGCTTCAGGGCAACGCTATCGTCCCCGGCAGTATCGGCGGGCTCGCCGTCGCTCCCGGTTTTTGGAGCGGCATCGCCAGCACGTCAGCTTGGGCGATCAATACCGGTCAACCGTACTCCGCCGGCGGTATCTACAAGAATAACCTCATCACCGATCCCTCGATCTTCGACTTCTACAACAAGTTGATCGACGGTGACACCAAGAAGGAATGGCAGCGCTTCAATTCTACAACGCTCAATCTTACGCAAACATTCCTGGACGATCAGGCAGGCTTTTCTCTCGACTATAACAAAGAGCATTACCAAAGCGGCGAGGTTGCCATGCTCGGCGGCAGTGCAGGGCTGTTCGTTGATCCAATGAAGGTCTTCAACGATGGTACGCCCGATGTCGGTGCGACCCCTGGCGTTGAGCCATTCTCGGATGGTACCCCCAACCCGAATGTCGGCCGTCCGTTTGTCTCATCAACCGGCGGAGCCAACGACTCTTTCACCAGCGATCGTGAATCGAAGCGGGCCACGGGTTTCGTCACCCATGATTTCGGCAAAGGTAGCAACACGTGGCTGGGCCGCATTCTCGGCACTCAAACGCTCACGGGCTTGTTGGCAGATGACCAACAAAAGACGGACAACCGCAGCTGGAATCGGTACGGGTATATGGACCAGATTGTCTATGACATCGAGCAACTGAACTCGGCCTCCAATACTTTCGCGCAAGGCCCGATGGTTCCGACGCAGATTGTTTACCTCGGAAGTTCGCTTTTGGGCAAGTCGATCAGCGGCGCCAACATTCCGAGCGTTTCGGGCAATCCCACGATCGGAAACGGACAAATCCGCTATTTTAACGATCATTGGAATCGGCCGACGGATCCCAACGCCGCGGGGTACGTTGATCCGACGGCGTTTTGGGGCAACAACGCTTACCTGCCGGGTACACCCCGCTTCAACGCTCTCCAGTCGGATAATCCGGCGAATTTCGTGGGCTGGACGACGGCTCCACTCAATGTCACTGACTCCGAGGCCGCGCTCGGCAATCGCGATAAGCTGACGACCTTTGCGGGACTTAAGCAGTCAGTCACCACCTCTCAGGCTTTGGTGTGGCAAGGCAAGATGCTCGACGGCGCGATCATCGGCACCTACGGCTGGCGCAAGGACATCAACAAAAGTTGGGCTTCAACTCACCGGGTGAGTACGGCCGCGACCATCGTTGATTCGAATGGGGCCACGATTCCCAATCCCGACTACAAACGGATTGATTTCAATCAATACGATTTGCCGGCAACACCGGATGGTCGTGTCGAAGTGCAGTCGCGTGCTTACAGTATTGTCGGCCACTTGAACGAACTGCCCGGTCTTAAGAATCTGACGAAGAATCTGCCGTTCGAGGTCAGCTTGTCCTACAACGTATCGACGAACTTCAAGCCCGATTCCAGTCGCGTGGATGTGCAGGGCGATTCGATCGCCTCGCCGTCGGGCAAGACCATTGACAAGGGCATTCAGATCGAGACGCGCGATGGCAAGTATTCGCTCAAAGTTAATCGCTATGTGACCTCGACGAAAAATGGCACGGGCACCAACTCGGGGGCCTTCGGTTACGGCCTCGGTAGTTTCATGGGCTACAATGCAATTTGGACCAACGTCTGGGACTACCATATCGGGAATGGTTTCTGGGACAATCAGACCCCCGGTTACTTCGAGACCGGTCCTTATCAGCGCTACACCTTCGCGACGGCGGGCAACGAACTCGTGACTGCCGAGACGAAGGCTGACCAACTCTCCTCTGTCGCTGGCATGCGTGCCTTCGAGGCCGAGATCGACAAAGCGTTGCCGAATTTCTGGAAGGCCTGGGGTTTCACCAGCCTGGCTCATGTGCAATCTGGGGCTCCGATTCCGAACGCGGTGAATGGTGACGTTCGTGTACCGAACGGGTTCACAGTTACCGAAGACAGTGTTTCGAAGGGCTGGGAAATCGAACTCAACGCCCAGCCGACGCGGAACTGGCGAGTGACGGTGAACGCCAGCAAGTCCGAGGCGGTTCGGAGCAACATCGGCGGTGACGCGTTGAACAAGCTGATGAACATTATCATCAAGGATATGCAAGGCCCTGCAGGCCAGCTTCACTACTGGTG
>DAITQE010000013.1:0-17179 GCA_036833235.1 Opitutus sp. | reverse complement strand
CCGCGAAAGATCGACGAATCTCCGGCGCGCGCGGTGTAGAAAAACAATGACGCGAGTCTTGCCTCGCGGAAATGGCGGTGCATCGCCGACGTGACGGGCAGCGATTTGATGTGCCCTGTCGTTCCAGACGACGTGACGTAAAGCGAACATTGGCCAGGCCACAGCACGTTGCCGGCGCCGCGTTTCATTCGCTCGATATGCGGCGCAAATTCCTCGTAGCCGCGAACCGGCACACCTGTGCGGAAATGCGCGTAATCGGTTCGACTTTCGATTTCAACGCTTCGGCCGACCTCCGTGAGTGCAAGTTGGGCCACGAGTGTTTGAAAGGCCTGCCACTGCTCCGGCAGCGCCGTCCTTGGGCGCCGCAAACAGCGCGCGGTTCGCGCGGTCTGAATACTCGCCCCGAGCACCATCAAACTTTTCGGCAGGACAGGCATCGAATCGAATACGGACGTCCTTCAAGCAGCCCGTACGCCAGCATGGCGGCAAGCGCATTCACGCCTGTGGCTGAAAGTTACTTCGTTTTCACTGTGTGACCGGGCGATGATAATCTCCGAGAAAGAGGAAGGGCGGGGTGTGTCGGCTCGTCGCTTGCGACCACCTGCTTTCTCCCCGGCGCAGCGCAGCGCCAGAATCGCGGCGGTTTCGGGTTGTGCCGGTCGCGGCGCAATCGTCAAAACACCGTGGTGTGTCCGAGCATTTGGTTGCGGGCGGCTCGTTCCCGCTTCCATCTTAACCGAATGCCGCTGCCGCCCATCCTGTTCGAAGACGCCGTGATGATTGCGTTCGACAAACCGAGCGGCCTGCTCATCGCGCCTGACCGCTGGGACAAAACGCGCGAAAACCTGATGGGATTGGTCCACGCCAAATACGGCCACGGTGTGGCAAACGTTCACCGGCTCGACGCCGACACAAGCGGGCTGTTGCTCTGCGCGAAAACGAAACCGGCGCTCGATTTTCTCAGCGGCCAATTCCAATCGAAAACCGTTCAAAAAAAATATCTCGCCACGGCGGTTGTCCTGCCCGTTGAGCAAGCGATGAAGGTCGTCGCTCCCGTGCGCGATGGGGCCGGCTTGTTGCCGGATACGTTCACGATCGATTTGGCCTTGGGCGAAGACGAACGGCAGCCCGGTCGCATGCGCATCTTCAAAGGACGCGGGGGCAAGGACTGTGTGACGGAGTTTACCGTGCTCGAGCGGTTTGGAAAATTCGTGTTTCTCGAGTGTAGGCCGCTGACGGGGCGGACCCATCAAATCCGTGTTCATCTCGCTGCCGCGGGGACGCCGATTCTCAACGATCCGTTTTATGGCGATCCGGAAATCAAGCTGCTGCTCTCCGAGCTGAAACGGCGTTACAAAGGACGTGAAACGGAAAAGCCGTTGATTTCGCGACTGGGGCTGCACGCGAGCGAGTTGACGCTGAAGCATCCGGAAACGCGTGAGCCGATCACGCTGACCGCGCCCTTACCACACGAGTTCGAAGTCGCCCTGAAGTATCTGCGGAAGTATGGGCAACCCGTGCGCGGGCGCGGGGCGATTTGATGGTTCCGTTACGAAATTCTCGATGGCGAATCGTGCTCTATCTGAACCGGACTATCTCAACCGGATTTGCCCCTGCGACGGCGTAAGGCGTCGAGCGCCGTCCGATAGTTTCCGACACCCGTTACAATTGCTTCAGCGATTCGCTGTCGGTACTCGGCCGTTTGGACTCTGTGCGCTTCGGTTGGGTTGGAAAGAAATGCCGCTTCGACCAAAACGGCTGGGCACTCGATCGAGCGCAGCACACTGAAGCGGAAACGCTTCAGGCCGCGGTCGGGCGAGTGCAGGTTTTGGGTTAACGAGCGCTGAAGTCGATATCCCAACAGCGCGTTCCAACGATCATGATCGTTCGATGGGTAACGTGTTCGCTGCATGCTTCGGTCATGTTCCGCTTGCGGGCTCGAGCGCAGGCGGTGCGGCGTCATGACAAAAGTCTCGGATCCCGAGATGGAGGGATCGCTAAACGCGTTAAAATGAATGCTGATAAAAAGGTCGGCTCGATTTTTGTTGGCGATGGCGGTCCGTCGGTCGAGATCGACCGCTCGATCCGATGAGCGCGTCATGATCACGCGATAGCCGCGTGCGGCCAGCAGGCGCTGAAGTCGGCGGGCAACATCGAGGGTAAATACTTTTTCATCGAGCTTCAGGCTGTGGTTCTGGTTGCCCGGATCGCTTCCGCCGTGGCCCGCGTCGATCACGATTGTTTTCAACGCTGGTATGCGGGAAGCCACTGGCGCGAGAATTGGGGCGAACAGTTGGTCAGCGTCACCGCGGCTGAGGTAAAGTTGTCCATCCCGCAAAACGATCGGCTCGCTGAGAAACAATTGCACGCCGTTCAGCGTCGCTTCGATACTCTGATCGGCGAACTCGATTTGGGTCCAAGCGCTTTTTAACCGCAGCCGTTTTTGGGGGACGGACCAAGCAGCGGCCAGACCGAATCGATTGCCAAAATCCCGGGCCGCGACATAGTCGATGCCATACATCCGGACGGACCGATAGGGCGATGACGCTCCACTTGCTGGAAAGGCCCATGCACCAAGGCTAAGGACTGCGACCAACGTGAGCGCGAAGGAACGCAGGTTTCGTGGGAAGAAGCACCGAGTAGGAACCATCGCGTGAGCCTCCCACGTGACGATGACGCTTTGCGTATGTCGATGTTGTTGTCAGCCGCCGGGCAGTTTTTCCGCGGTTTGTCGTGTTGATTGCCCATCTTATTTTTCCAGGGCGGCGCGAGCGCGTTGCCGGGCTTCATCGTCGTATTTCTCGCGGGACGGCAGGGTGAGCGCTTGCTGGAAAGCTTCGCGGGCTGCGGCGCGCTGCCCATCAGCCAGGAGAGCGAAACCCAGTTCGACGCGATGCGCCGGCACTGACGGCGCGAGTTCCACAGCGCGGCGAAGGTGCCGCACGGCTTCCGCGGTCGATGCGGCCGGCAGTCCGCCATAGACGAGGCTCACCACGAGGCGTTTCGCGGCACCAAGCGAGGCCACTTCGTAATTCCAGCGACCAAGCACGTGGTGCGCGTAGGCGTAGTTGGGGTCGAGTTCGAGCGCCCGCTCAGCGTACTGCTTCACAAAACGTGAGTATTCGATTCTGGTGCGCGTGTCCGAATAGAGGCCGAGTTTCCCGTAGGAGATCGCCAGTGAGAGAACGTTGACCGCATTGCGCGGCTCGAGTGCAACCGCACGTTGGGCATACTCGAGGGCCAGGGTGCAGAGTCTTTTTTTCTCGGCGAGATCGTGCGTGTCGATGGTCAGATCTGAATACTGCCGGGAGATCTTTTGAATAATCGTGGCATCATTCGGCCGCGCGGCGTCCGCGCGAAGGAAGAGCGCGAGGGCGTTTTTAGAATCGAAGCGAGCCTCGGCTGCAAGGGCGTCATGGATGATTTGGGCCACCGCGTCCGGCGGTTGCGTCGAAGCGCTCGAAGAGGTTGGCGCCATCATTATGGCGAACCCGAGGAGGACCGAGCGTCCGCAACGGCGGAAAATCAAATGACGGCGCGAGATCATCGTCTGAAACGTTCTGGCGAATGAGACGGATGCGGCTATGAGTGCGAGGATGAACTCCGTTCGGCTTCCACGGATTAATGGTGTCGTTGAAACGATCCTTTATGTGGACGACTTGGAACGTGCGATTTTGTTTTACCGGGATTTTCTCGGCCTTCGACCGATGAGCGGCGACGCGGTGCGATTCCAGTCCTTCGATTCCGGTGCCGAGGGTCGGGTGCTGTTACTGTTCAAGCGCGGCGCGACGCTCGTTCCTGTGACTGTTTCCGGAGGAGTCATTCCACCGCATAACGGACGCGGACCGCATCATATCGGTTTCGCGATTGCCGCGGATGATTACGAGCCGTGGCTGAGTCGAGTGAAAGAGTCCGGCATCGCGATCGAGAGTGAAGGGCGGTGGGAGCGCGGCGGGCGCAGCATGTATTTCCGCGATCCTGACGGACACTTACTCGAATTGATCACACCTGGGATTTGGGAGATATATTGATGCCCCGATCGTACTCACGGCACGGGATGTTCAGGCGGAGGGCTGTTGGCGGCGGCCTTGGCTGCAGCTTCGGTCTTGATGCGGTTGATGCTCCGCATGACGGGCAGGGAAAGATAGTAAACGGCTGCGATGTAGAACGGAGCGATGATCGCCCAGGCCAAGGTCGCGTGCAGGGCCGTGAGTCCGTAATCGTGAAAAAATATCGCCGGTTCGTGCCACAACATTTCTTTCATATACCGGATGTTGAAGGACGAGTGCCGCGCGCCGACCATCCGCTCCCCCAAGCGAACGCAGGCAAATATTGCGGGCACGTGCAGCGGCCAAAATGCCTGATTGATCAGCTGGATAATCGGCTGGTTGAGCCTCAGCGCGAGACCCACGAGAAAACATAGGAGCGTAGTCGTGCCGAGAATTGGAAACAGGGCGAGCGCGCTGCCGATCGCGATGGTCAGCGCGATTTTGTGTGGAGTGATGCCCTGCGTGAGCTGCAGAACGAGTGGATCACGCACGCGGCGTTGCCAAAAGCTTCTTACGGGAGCGGAGGAGATAGGGGCTAAATCGGTAGACACGAAGCGAGCACGATGAAGGGAGAATTCTGCGGATGCAAAGCCGCGATCTGCATCGCCACGGGTTGAACGCATGGTTTTCCGATTGTCGTTGGAACTCACCGGGCTCCGTAAGCTGCAAGCGCCCTCGCGCTCGAACCGCGCCAGCAAGCTGGCAGCCTGCATCGCTGGTCTCTGGTCCTTCGATAGGGGTGAGCGCAAGCCATGGTCTTTGTTTTGGAATCGTATCTTATAGTAGGCTGCCAGCTTGCTGGCGCGATTGATGCGCGAGCAAGCTCGCGGCCCACCACGTAACGGATTGCGCCATCAAAACAAAAGGCCGCGGTAGGCGAGCGGCGAGAGGCAGGTCGGCCACGGCAAACTGCCTCCGCATCGACGGAAATCGTTGCCTGATCGTCACCCCACGCGCTTGTGCGGACGGCATGGCTCCTGCTGAGTAGCTATCGGCGCGAGAGTGCCGCTGGACCGATGAGGTTCAGGTTCTTTGATTTTTCCCCGCGCAGCGAAAATCCGCGCAGGGAAACAGTTTCGGAATGGCGGTGCGAGTTCCGCACGTTCCGACGGGTTATCCCAAAACGAGCATTTGGCCGTACCGGCTTCACCGGATCGGTCAAAACGCCCGTGTGCCGTCTGGCTCACGCCGGTCGGCAGGCGGGTTTTAACCCAGTGATAGAAATCCAAACTCTCCGCCTTACCGCGGAGTTTAATACCATGAAAGCAGTCAATAAACTCGTCGTCCTTCTCAGTCTCGGCGCGCTCGTGCCACTCGCGGCTTCCGCGAAATCGCTCGAGCAAGCTTACCTGGAGGCGTCTTCCAAGGGCCCTGGCGTGCCCGTGCCCGTTGCTGTGGTTAGTCCCAGCAATGTCAGTGCGGACTACGTTGGGACCAAGGTGGAACTCGCGTTTACCGTGGATTCCAAGGGAATGCCGGTCGACTTTTCGGTAGTGGCATCTCCGGATGCTGCCGTCGCGAAGTTGATCATGGACGCAGTCAGTCAATGGCGTTTCACGCCCGCCCAGAAAGATGGCATTCCGGTCGCGACGAAAGTCGTGCTCCCGGTGCGTATCTCTGGCACGGACGCTCGTCTCGCCTTAAACTAAAGAAACCAACCAGGGGCGCTTCCGTTCGCGGGGGCGCCCCTGCTAATTTTGGCGCGGTCGGACGTGCGTGCTTCCCGCGCAGACGGCTCGCGCCGCGAGTCACCACGAAAACGATACGGACTTTTTCCAAGACTGCGCTAGGAAAAGAGGCTGACGTGCTCTTGAATGATTCGTTCTCGCCGGATTGACAGAACGAGCAACGATTTGTCGTTAAGCTCAACCTGTGGGTATCCGCGATCGGATAGCCATAAACGAAGCAAGCCCGGCCACCAGCGGTGACAGGGCCATTTGTTTTGGAATCGTATCTTATAGGCTGCCAGCTTGCTGGCGCGATTGAAGCGCGAGCAAGCTCGCGGCCTACCACGTAACGGATCGCGCCATCAAAACGAAAGACCGTGCCAGCGCTGATCGGGCTGCTCGGCTTTCGCCGTTTCAAAAAGCAAATTGCGATCCCTGGAGCTGAGGCTACTTGGCGACGAGTTTACGGAGCGTAACATTTCCGTTCATCGTCGTGACGCGAATCTCAGGGCCGCCGCCATTGAGCGTGCCCGTAACAATTTTCCCACCCGTCATCGGCGGAAGCGGCGCCATCGGCGGAATCGGTGTCTCCGGCGCGGCGACATCGTCGGCCCCCGCTTCGCGCCTGGCATCACGAATCGCGTCACGCGCCGCGCGAGTTGCCTCGCGAGCCGCCTCCATGCCGACGCGTACGGCGTCCTGGACAGCTGCGCGGATTTCTGCTGCGTCTGCGCCCTCTGCATTTGCCCGGGGCGCGTGATGGACGCTTTCGCCGCGGAGCGAAGCCGTTTTCGTGACGAGTTGCTTGTCATCGAAATCAGTCAGGATTGCGCCATTGTGCGTGCGAAGCTGCACGCTGGCTTTGATATCTGCGGGCAAATTGAGTGCCACCGCGCCGTTCATGGAACTAAACGAGAGCGGCTTGTTGTTGGACAATGCGCGAACGTTCACGTGGATTTCGCTGTTCACCGTTTCGACCAGGGCTCCGCCGGCGACGTCATTGAGCGTCACCCCTCCGTTGAGGCTCTTGATTTCAAAATCGCCGTTAACGCCAGAGACTTCGACGTTACCACCGATTGAATTCGAGACGACAATTTTGGTACTAGCCGGTACAGTGATTTCAAAATTGCCGCCGCTGCTCGGCCAGGAGTCGACGCCGTAGCTGATGCTAACGACATTGTCTTTTTCGGTGAGCGAGTAGCTCGACGAAGAGGTCAGCACGCGGAGACCGTCCTTGCGCTGCTCGGCGCCCTCGGGCCGGAGTTCCGTCTTAACGGTCACCTCAGCGGTGTCGGCGCCGCGGACGTGGATATCACCATTGGCGACGACGAGTTTTAGCGTGCCGGGTTTGGATGGATCGGAAAATTTGATGGAGGATATTTCCGGCTCATCGCCGCGGGCCGCGGTGACAAGCGTCGTGGCGAGTGCGCCAACGAGCAGGAAAGAATGGAAGAGGCGGGACGTTTTCATGGGAGGCGCGCCGGAGCGCGCAGGTGAGTTCGGTTGTTTTGTTTTAATTAATACCGGGCGGATCGTTGCGGCCGCCAGCGGTGGTTGTGGAAAGGGTCAGAGTTGAGCGAGGCCGCGCTTCGCCGCCTCGCGTACGGCGCTATCCAGGGTTTCATTCCGCGCGAGTCTTTCGAGTTCCGGCGTCGCGTCGCGATCGCGTGCTGCGACGAGGAAGTCGATCATGGCAACTTGAACCAGCGGGTTTTGCTCACGCGGCAAGGTCGCGAGCACGCCTGAACGAACCAGCTGCTGGTTCGCGTGCGGATAAAGCGCGTCGAGCGCGGAGAGACGGACGTTGACGCTTGGGTCGAGCGCGAGCGCACCGATCAGATTCGAAAGGATCTTCTGGTCGGGATTCTTTTGATCGAGCGTGGCGAGGACCGTTTGAAGACGTTCGCTCGTGGAACGTTGTTGAAGCAGCGAAATGGCGACGAGTTGGTCGATGGACTCGAGCTTCTTTCGCATCTCCGCGAGTTGGCGTTTCGTCTCTGTATCCGAAGCAACAGGCGCGGCCGGTGCCGCGTAGCGTGAGCCGAAATGGAATCCGGCCAGAGCGATTGCGATGGCGGCAGCGGGTGAAAGGATCCAGCGCCAAACGGTCATCCGTTCGGCGCGCCGCCGACGAGCGACGGTCGCTCTGATGCTCGCGGCAGAATTTTTTTCTTCCTCAAGGCTGGCGTAAAAATTCGCGCGGAGGTGTGGGCCGGGCCTGGCAACAGGAAGTTGGTCGAGAGCCGCGAGCGTTTGCGCCAATGACGAATATTCGCGTTGGCAATCGGGGCAGCCCGCGAGATGAGCCCGTACTTCAGCGGTCTCGGTGGTGGCGAGCCGACCGTCAAGGAGTTCGGCAAAACGATCTTGAGCAGTGGAGCAGTTCATGGGCGGGAGAGCGGAAAAGGTGAGAGTTGAGCGTCGAGCGTTGAGAGGCCGACATTCATGGTCAGTTGTGGCCCTCGCGTTGTAAGGAGAGGAAGATATCGCGAAGTTCACGGAGGGCTCGATGAGCGCGGACCTTGGCGGCACCGACGGAGCACTCGAGAATCGTCGCGACCTCTGCAAACGAGAGCTCTTGGAATCGGCTGAGCAGAAGGACCTCGCGGGCATCACGATCAAGCCGCGCTAAAGCGACGCGGAGCAGCGCCTGTTCGTCGCGAGCAGCGGCGTCGTCACTGGCGTTGGGCCTCTCGTCGGCGTGTTCGTTCAGATCATTGGGATCCGTGGCTGCCGGCGCCGCCGCGGATTTTCGGAAATGATCCGCGGCGCTACGCCGCGCCAGATGATACATCCAGGCGGTGAAGCTGCCGTTGTCGCGGTACGTGTGACGGTATTTCAGCATGCGCTGAAAAACGATTTGGGTGATATCCTCAGCCGCGCTGCGGTTGCCGGTGAGCTTGACGAGAAATCCAAAGAGCGGGCCGTGATGTCGTTCGAAGAGCTGTCCGAGTGCGTCGAGTTCGCCGTCGCGCACGGCGAGCATCAGGTCATGATCCGAGAGCGGTGCAGTGGCAGTTTCCACGGGGTCAGGCGTGAAGGAGCTAACCACGGGTGAGCGGGTTTGAACACGGATTTCTGTAAGGTCGGCGATCACGGTTGCAGCGGTACATGACGGGTTGCCGAGAAGAAACCGACTGGACGCGGAATGGTTACAGGATTTTGTGAAAGCTCGCGTGTTCGCCGACTGCGTGGTTCCCTGGACTGAGAATTCAGCTGAGAGCAGGGAGGCTAGAGCTGAGAGCCTGGGAGTGGGCAACGATTGCGCCGAGACCCTGAGCGCGCAAACGCTCGCCAAGGGCGCCGATACCGGTCAACGATTTGGGCTCATGAGCTTCCAAGCCGTCGTCAAGTCCATCATCTTTCTCGCGCTGCTTTTTGTCATGCTCTACGTCGGCATGAACAATCCGAAACCGATTGATTTCCAATTTCCGATCGCGGGAGTGACGGCGAAGGATCCCATTCACGCGCCGGCGGCAATCATCTACTTCGGCGTGTTCGCAGTTGGCGTGCTCGCCGGGACGTTGCTGCACAGCGGCAAAGGCGGCAAGCGCAGCGGCGGGAAAGACAAGTAGTTAGTGTTTTGCCGCCAGCCCTCGAATCAGCCATGTGACACGATCGGCGGCCGCGTCTGCATTGCGCAAATCATGACCGGCATCGTACATCGCCGTTTGTTTTCGCGGTTGGGCCGCGGCGTAAAGAGCGGCGGCGGCGTCTGCGGTGACGTATTCGTCGTGCGCCGCAAATTGAAAAAAAACCGGTGCAGGCGCGAGCTGGCCAATAAAGTTAATCGGATCGAGGGGTGCGAGCTGACGACGGTATTCCTCCGGCGACTTCGGCTTTTGCGCGAACAGAAACCAATCGATAAAATGAGGTGTGCTGGCCATGAGCACATAGGTGCTGGCACGGCGGTCGACCGCGCCCATGACGATTCCATACATCGCCCCGAAATCGTGACCCACGTACGCGATCCGCTTTGGATCGATGTTGGGTTGCGCGAGCAGCACATCCATCGCGCGCCGCAGCTCGATAATCTGGCGAATCGAGCGATCGTAATCTTCCTCCGGCAGCCGGGATTGATACCATTTCGGCTGCGACCACATGGCATCGACCAGAACGGAAACAATCCCCTGGCCGGAAAGTGCGATCGCCTCATTTAGGAATTCCGTGGCGTTGCTTGTCTCTGCATCACCTAACCAGTGGGTGTAAAGAATGCCAGCGAGCGACGTGCCTCCGGCTGCAGGAGTGACGATGTACGCTTTTACCGGCGTCTTCACTCCGACAAACGTAATTTGGCGGACGACGGCTCCGTCGCGGGTCGCCGTCACGATTTCTCGGATATTCAACGGCGCAGAGCGGTCGTAGTCGAAGAGGGCGGGACGGGCGGGCGTCGTTGCTGCCGCGGCGGTATTGGGCAAAGTCTCAGCTGAAAATCCAAGGGAGCAAAGCGCCGCGATAATTAATGCGACGCGAAACGTAGGCGTGAGCATGTGATGAACTGAACCAAAGAGGGCGCCAGTGTCCATCGCGTGATTGGGTCAGCGCCATCGCGGCGTTATGAAAATTTTGCGCAATACGACTGGCTTCTGCGCCTAGTTTGTCGCTCGCCGAAGATTGTCACAAACAATCGCAGCAGCGATGGCAGCGTTGAGCGATTCGGCGCCGCCGAAGCGTGGAATCGTCACGCGGCGCGTGACGAGCAATTGCACCGCGGGCGAAAGTCCGCGGCCCTCATTGCCAATCGCGATCACGGCGTCGCGCAGCACGGGAAGCGAATGCACGTCGTCGCCGGCGAGTTCGCAGCCGAGTACGGGCGTTTTCACGGTGGCAAGTGCGGTCGCAAGGTCGATCGTGTGAACGTGCACGCGCGCGAACGAACCCATGCTGGCATTGATCACCTTCTGATGGAAGAGGTCGGCGCAATCGGGGGACATGATTACGCGGTCGAGTGCGAACCAATCCGCGATGCGCAACAAGGTGCCTACGTTGCCCGCGTCCTGCACGCCATCGAGCGCGAGGGTGAGGCCGGTATCAAGCGCACCGTCCGGGAGAGGCTCGCGTTGAATCCGTCCAACGGCAAGGACTGACGATGGTGTGGGGAAATGGCTGGCGCGGGCCATTTCGTCCGAGGTGATGTTGATAACGCGGGTTTGAGGGTGCGCAGGGTAGAGCGAACCGTCTTCGGCCAGCCGGGGTAGATCCGGAGGCGATAGCGCTGGAGACGATTGGCTGACAGGCGATTTGCCGGGAGACCTCGACCTATTTTCAAACCACGGCTTGGTGGCGTAAATTTCTTCGAAAGGAAAACCAGCGGCGAGCAATTCGCTCACGACCTTTTCGCCTTCGACGACGAACAAGCCGAGAGCCTCGCGGTGTTTTTTTTCGCGCAACGATCGCAGACGCTGAATCTCGGCTTTCGTGAGCATGGCGCAGCTTTGCAACCGGCAGCCGATCGGCGCAGTAAAAATCCCCGGACCAACGCAACCAAGCCGAAGCAAGCGTCGGGGTATCAACCCGTCGCGAATGAAACTGTGAACCGTAGAGGCGCGGCTTTAGGGCGCGAGGGCGGGCGCATCTCCGCGTTGCCGGTTGCGGAGGTGGGAGGGGGCGCGTTTACCCGACATTCTGCTGGCCAGCAGAACGCCACAAGCGCGCCACGTACACGAGCCACCGCCAATCGGGAGATGGGTCCCACGATGGCCCGAACCTTTGGCTTTTCACTGCACTGGAATCCGCTACCGTGTGACTCATGAGACGATTCGCCTCGCTGATCCTCATTGTGATTACACTGTCGTTCATTGTTGCGCCATTCGCGCTCGCCGCCAGCGCGGCAAAACCTTCCACCACGACGCCCGCATCCAAGAGTGATCACTCGCCGTTTGCTCCGCTGGCCGGCGCTATTTCAACGGTCACCGGCATCGCGATCTCGCCCTTGCTCGGCACAGGCGCGTACGGTGCGTATCAATGGATGATGGCAAAAAGTCCGGCGGCGCGCGCGTCGCTACCGTGGTACGCCCAGATGACGTTTTGGCTGCCGGCGCTGGTAATTGTCACGCTCTGCGCGGCGAAGGACGCATTCGGCGCGGTGATACCGCCGGGTGTTAAAAAACCATTGGACGTGCTTGAGACGATCGAGAACAAGATCTCAGGCCTCGTAGCCGCCGGTGCGGTCGTGCCTTTTACAATGACGGCCATGTCCAAGATGCTGGTCGGCACGCATGCCGCGGCGCACACCAACTTCCTTCCAACCGGACTGGCTATGCTGTCACTCGGAACCGGTGATTTTTCCTGGGCTTTGAATCTTCTGACTGTTCCGTTTGGCATCGCGATCTTCGCCTTTGTCTGGATGGCGTCGCACGCGATCCACGTTCTCATTCTCCTCAGTCCATGGGGAGCAATTGATGCAGCGTTGAAGGCTGCCCGGACTGCGTTGCTTGGTTTGCTGACGATCACGGCGACGCTGAATCCGTGGATGGGTGCGTTGTTATCGGTCGTGATCATTGTCGTCGCGTACTTCGTCGCCGGCTGGTCCTTCCGGCTCACCATTTTTGGCTCAATTTTCTGTTGGGATTTTCTCACGATTCGGCGCGCGCGTTTCAAGGTGCGCGACAATGCGAACAAGATGTTTTCGGGTGGAAACCTTCCCAACGTTCCGGTCCGAAGCTACGGGCGGCTCATGCTGCATCCGGACGGAAGCTACGTCTTCGTGTATCGGCCCTGGCTGGTGACGGCGACTCGAGCAGCGCCCGTTCACGTTGACCGCCAATCGCTCGCTGTTGGACAGGGTTTGTTTATATCCAGCATCGTACATGAAGAAACGGATACACTGTTTTTATTGCCGCCGCGCTATCGAGGCCACGAGGATGAAACGGCCGGCATCTATCAGATGGGTGGCGGCGTCATTCCCGCCGGGCTGCGGAAAGCCTGGAGTGTTTTTCGCGAGCTCTTCGGCGGCACCGCTGCGAGAACGCAAATGGTGTGATCCGGACAGGTTTTGGCGTTTTTCGCCTGGTCGGTGTGAGGTCCTGGGAGCGCGGGCGTCCCGCCCGCACGGTCGGAAGCGGACGGGAACGTCCGCGCTCCCCCCGAACCCTTCGGCAGTTCGCGAATTACTTTGGCGCGCCCGAGACGGCTTCGGCGAGCTGCGACGATTGATAGGCGAGAAGACGCCAGTGGCCGGATTCCTGCCGCCAGACCGCGAGAAAACGCAGGGTCACTTGAACATGCTGGCCGCCGGTCTCCGCCGTGAGACGAGCGCAGCCGTTCATCGCGACAGCACCCGCTGAAATGCTCTGATAGGCGACGTCATAGGGCACGAACGAGAGGTACTTCACCTTGTTGCTCGCGACCGCAGCGATGAGTTGCGCCTTTGTCTGCACGCGACCATCTGGATGAGCGTAGTGAAGTTCGTCCGACAGCAAGTCACTGAGTTTTGCCGTGTCGCCCGCCAGCGTGAGGGCAAGCCGCTGCTGGTCGGCCTCACCCACCGCCGTGAAGTCAGTGGCTTCGGCGGCGAAGGCGTTGACGAAGAAAACGGCAACAAGCAGTGGAACTGAGCGGCACAGGGAAGACATGCGCACGGCGCTTGGCAGAGCGGAGTTTTGGCGATTCACGCAACTCTGGGAGCCGGAGAGAATTTGGCAAGTATCTGCTGGATGGATGAAGGATGTTTTGGGAATGTCGGCTTTTTGAACTGATCGATGCGTACCGGCACCTTCTCCCGTTTCCTCGGACTCACTCGGCCGCACGTCTGGCGGATCAGTGGCGGCGTGCTGCTGATTCTCGCGGCGACACTGCTTACGCTGCCGGCGCCGTGGATCTTCAAGCTGATCATCGATGAAGCGCTGCCGCACCACGATCTCCGGCAGTTGGGCGAATTGCTCGTCGTGTTCACCGCGCTGTTCTTAATGCGTGGCTGGCTGACCATGGTGCGCAATCGCGTCCTGCAATTCACCGCGATGCGTATCGTGTGTGATCTGCGGATCGCGCTGTTCGCGCACTTGCAGACGCTCTCGCTCCGCTATTTTGATGCGAATCAAACAGGCAAAGTCATCTCGCGAATCACTCAGGATACGAACGAAGTTTACCAGCTCACGAATGGTTTTCTAATCAATCTCATCGCGGACTCGGTGACCGTGCTGGGCGTGCTCGGTCTGCTTTTCTGGGTCGAGTGGCGACTGGCGCTCGCGGTCACGCTGGTGCTGCCGCTGTTTGTAGTGAACTATCTTTATAATCGCCGCCGCATGCGCGAGGAGAGCCGCGTCCATCGCGACAATTGGGATAAAGTCGTCGGGTTTCTGCACGAGCGCGTGGCGGCGGCGCGCGTGGTGAAATCATTCACACGCGAGGCGGCTGAGACGACCGCGTTCGCCAGCGGCATCAACGCGGACTATTTCAACTACTCCCAGATCGTGATGCGCAACACGCGTCTCTCCGTGATCGCCGATATCCTCGGCGCAGTGGGTGCCTTGATCGTGCTGGGTTACGGCGGCTGGCTGGTGATTCAAGGAGCGATGGAAGTCGGAACATTGGTGGCGTTCAACGCGTACATTGCCTTCGTTTTTCCACCGATCGTGCGGTTCGTCGACCTCGCAGCGGTTTTTCAACGTGCGAACACCGCGTTGGAAAACATGTGGGCAATGTTGGATACGCAGCCCGATGTCGCCGACCAGGCGGGCGCGGTGCCACTGCCCGTCATACGCGGCGAAGTTGAGTTTCGAAACGTGAGCTTCGACTATGAACTCGAACCTCCGGGGCAAGGCCGGCCGCGCACGTTGACTGATGTGAGTTTCGTGATCCCGCCCGGCAGCGTTGTCGCGATTGTAGGTCCGAGTGGTTCAGGCAAGAGCACGATCATCAATCTGGTTGCACGCTTCTATGATGTGGTGTCTGGCCAGCTATTGATCGATGGACGCGATATCCGCGAGGTCACGGTGGAATCTCTGCGCCGACAGATCGGGATCGTGCTGCAGGAAAACGTGCTGTTTTCCGGCACGCTCGAAGACAATATCAAATATGGACGGGTCGAAGCAACGCCCGCGGAAATCCAGGCGGCTGCGGCAGCGGCCAATGCGCACGATTTCATCACGGACCTTCCGGATGGTTATGCGACGGTCGTGGGTGAGCGCGGAGTCAAACTTTCCGGTGGGCAGCGGCAACGCATCGCGATCGCGCGCGCGATCCTGCGCGATCCACGGATTCTGATTTTCGACGAGGCGACCAGTGCGCTCGACACCGCGTCGGAACGGTTGATTCAACAAGCGATGGAGCGGCTGATGAAAGGGCGTACCACGTTCATCATCGCGCATCGCCTTTCAACCATCCAGAAGGCGGATACAATTTTAGTGATGGAGCAGGGCCGCCTGGCCGAACGTGGCACGCACGCCGAGTTGCTAAGGGCGGGCGGGCTCTACGCAAAACTCCACGCGCTCCAGTTTCAGGAGACAGCGTGAAAGCTAGCGGCTCTGGTGTAGGTAGCGCGCTCGCCGCGCTACATTCGCGTCGCGAGCGCCCGTTGCGCGGCAAGCGCGACAGCCTACAGTTCAATCCGGTAATCTCGGCTACGAGAAAGCCCAGATCTCAAGGACGTCGGTATTATTCCAATGCGGCGAAGAAACGGTCGAAGCGGGGCCTGAGCCAGTGGTCCAGATCGGCTGACACGACGACACGCGTCGCTTGGCCGACGATCTCGTTGCGAGCCACGACGCCGAAAAATCGCGAGTCATGGCTGTTGTCGCGATTGTCACCCATGATGAAGTAGGAACCTTCAGGTACTTTAATCGGTCCGAATGTGCGAAGCGCCGGCCGTCGCGGGAGCACCATCATCGCGTGCGAATGTGAGCCGAGATCTTCGCGCGCGAACAACGCTGTTCGGCGCTCCACGTCCGGCAAATAATGCGCGCCTGCGGCGGCGCTTTCGATGAGAGGTACGTAGGCGACCGGAATACCGTTCAATAGAAGCGTTTCATGACGTAGCTCGATCGTATCGCCGGGCAGACCGATGACGCGCTTCAGGAGCCGCGTCCCATCACTCGGCGAGAAACAGACGACAATATCGCCACGCTGCGGATCACCCCACTGCGCGACGTGACGGGTGGTGAACGGAATCTTTAGATCGTAGGCGAGCTTGTTCACGAAGACGACGTCGCCTGCGAGCACGGTTGGCTGCATCGAGCCACTCGGAACAGGGTTGATGTCGGCAAGGGCGGACTTGGCGGCCATGATCGCGATGAACGGAAGGGCCAGCGGGCGGATCCACTCACGCCAGAGTTGGCGGACTAATTTCTTGTGGTGCATGCAAGTTGGTTGACGTAGCTGGCCTCGCCGGGCGACGGAGAACTGGATCGACGGCCGAATGGGCGGGCTGGACGGCACAAAGCTCAACCAACGCAAAGGCACGATACTGCGCTGTCGATCGGATATCTCAGGCTTGAGCCGCTGATTGTATTGTGGCTACGAGCGTAAGCGAGTGGTCGATCCTCCACTCGCTCACGCTCATAGCTACCTCCAGAATATTGATCTGCAGATTATGAGTGGAGAGGAACGACAAAACAAAGATTGGAGCGTAAAGCGCCGCCCGCAATCGATCACCAGGCGCGAGCGCCTTTTCGTTTTGCTTCTGTCATAAGGACACCGATAGTCCGCCACATGCCCAGTGCTGGTTCCGCGGCGATGCGCCGTCTCTTTGAAGAAATTGGAAACGTCGACGCCGTTGGTATCGAGGAACGCGTGGCGAAATATACCACGCGCTCGATCAAGAAGAATTCAAAGCTTTGGGGCCTGCGCACCGCGGTTTCGATGGTCGATCTCACCACGCTCGAGGGGAAAGACACTCCGGGCAAAGTTGCGTCGCTCTGCCAGAAGGCGATGCGACCGCGTGATGACCCGAGCGTGCCGCAGGTCGCGGCGGTTTGTGTTTATCCGGCGATGGTTCGCCACGCCCGACGCGCGCTCGGGGTCGACACCGCGGTGCGTATCGCGTCGGTCGCGACGGCTTTTCCTTCGGGTCAGGCTCCGCTAAAAACGCGAATCGGCGAAGTCAAAGCGGCGGTCGCAGACGGGGCCGACGAGATCGACATGGTGATCAACCGTGGAGCGTTTTTGGCCGGTGAGTTCGACCGCGTGCAGGACGAGATCTCGGTCATCCGCGAGTCCTGTGGCGGTGCGACCCTCAAGGTCATCCTCGAGGTGAGCGAGCTGGAGACTTACGACAATGTGCGCGCAGCATCGTTCATTGCGATGGAGGTGCTGCGCGAGGGCGATTTTATCAAGACGAGCACAGGGAAAACCTCGCTCAACGCCACGCTCGGCAACAACCAGGTGATGCTGGAAGCGATTCGCGATTTTTATCTGGATACGGGCACCGCCATCGGGATGAAACCCGCGGGTGGAATCCGGACGGCGAAGCAGGCGCTGCATTTTCTCGTGGCCGTGAAGGAAACGCTCGGCGATGCGTGGTTGAAC
>DAITQE010000012.1:0-17284 GCA_036833235.1 Opitutus sp. | reverse complement strand
GGCGCATGACCCGCGCTTCACAGGCAAGTTTCGCGATCGTCGCCACGGCGAGGATCAACGCGCTCAGGTGCGGGGCGAGTCCGAGCGTAAATGCCGTGGCACTTCCGAGGATCAACGCACTGCCGAAGAATCGCGGCGCCGTTTGCCAGAACCGCCAGAATTTGCGACGCGTATCGACGTAGATCATTACCGAACAAAAGAGTCCAACCACGCCCACGCCCGCGGCGACGGACACCAGCGTCGGCCAAATCAACGCGAGCGTGGCGAGCCCGAACCACGGACCGAACACCATCGCCTCACGACTGAGCCAGCTCTTGCGCCATCCAAGAAAAATCCGCCACGCACGCAGCGGCTTCCCCAGGTGAAACACGCTCGCGCCCAGCCCTAGAAGCCCCGCCAGCCATCCGGCCAGTGTCACGTAATACGTGACACTTCCGTGTGATGCCGCCACGAGGAACGACGGCAGGTATTTCACATAATAAGTGAAATCAGCCTCCGACGCCGCGCCGTCGAACAAGCAGGCGAGCAGTTGGCAGCCGACAGCCAGCGGCAGCAGCGTGAGCATGACGACAAGCGGCCAGTGCGCCGGCTGGGGGCGCAGAACCGCGGCGTCCGCGGCAGTCAGGCTCGCCGGAATAGGGCGTGCGGAGATGTAGCGCGTCGTAGGCTGCGTGTAAGCTGGATCGGGCGCAGCGGCCAGAAAGGCCGACGTTTCAGCGCGCAGCGGGGGTTTTGCCAGTGTCACGTAATACGTGACACTTTCGGTGGGTGTCGGAGCGAGCGGGACAGTTACAATGCTGATGGCGTGGGTTGGACACGCTTGCACGCACGCGGGCGCCTCACCCTCGGCCAGCCGGCTGTGGCACATATCGCACTTGCGCACGATGCCGAGGCGCGCGTTGTACTTGGGAGCGTCATACGGGCATTTCAGGATACAATACTGGCAGCCGATGCATTGATCATCGAGATGTCGCACGATTCCGGTGACGGGATCTTTTTCGTAGGCGAGCACCGGACAACCATTGAGGCACGCGGGATCGGCGCAGTGATGGCACGCGGTCGTGACCGTCTGCTGCATGGGGTGACGATGATCGCCGCCGACGATCAGGCCGACATCGCGCCACGTTTCATGGTCATCGAGTCCATTGAGTGAATGGCACGCGGAGACGCAGGCTTTGCAACCCGTGCATGAATCGAGTTCGACCTCGAACGCGTATTGTTCGCCCGGCTTCGGCGAACTCAGGGGAATCAAGTCGCGGTAAACCGGCTCGAACGCAGGCGACGCCCCGGCGTCGTGGGCGCTGGAAAAACGCGCAACGGGCGTGGCGAGGCGTTGCTGGTCGGCGAGCAGTTCCTGCAGCAGCGGAAAATTTTCGGGGGAGGCGACCATGCTAGTGGCGAGGAGCGGTTGGCGAGGTGCGGCTAGCGAGCAACGGGTAGCGAGTAGCCGGCAGGATGCACATCGGTGCGGGATTGGTCATGCTCGCTGCTTCGATATCAGTCATGCTCGTCGTTTCGTTATCAATACACGTCACGCGCGTAACGTTTTGCCGCTTTTAGCTGCTGCACGTAGGCGGCGGCTTGCTCGGGCGTCTTGCTACCGGCGGTTTCGACGAGTTTGTGCAATGCACGATCGACGTCCTTCGCCATGCGGCTCGCGTCGCCGCACACGTAGAAATGCGCGCCCGCCTCCAGCCACGCGTAAAGCTCGGCCGCGTTTTCCATCATCCGGTGCTGCACGTAAATTTTTTCCTTCTGATCGCGGGAGAACGCCGTATCCAGTCGCGTGAGCACGCCTTCGCGCATGAGGTCCGCGAGTTCTTCCCGATAAAGAAAATCCGTGGCTGCGCGCTGGTCGCCGAAGAACAACCAGTTCTTTCCGTTCGCTCCAGTCGAACGGCGTTCGTGAAGAAACCCGCGAAACGGCGCGATGCCCGTGCCCGGCCCCACCATGATCATCGGCGTATCGCCGTTGGCCGGCAGACGAAAGGCCTTGTTCGAGTGAACGTAAACGCCGACGCAAGTCGCCCCCGTCTGCGCGCGATCAGCGAGAAACGTGGAGCACAGTCCCTTGCGCAGGCGTCCGGCAAAATCGTAGCGCACCGCGCCAACCGTCAGGTGGACCTGACCCGCGTGCGCCTTTGGCGACGACGAAATCGAATAGAGGCGGGGCTGGAGTTTTTTCAGCACGCCGACGAATTCGGAGGGGGTAAGCTTGACGCCGGGCGCGGCGAGCAGGACGTCGATGACGTGGTGGAAGGGTGGATTTGAGACAGACGCAGGATTACTCGCGCTGCTGGATGCAGGAATCGCCTGAAAACCGACTCCGACCTTTTCGAGCAGTTCGGGCGTGGGTTTGCCGAGATCGTAGATTTCCGTGAGCGCGCGGCGAAGCGAGGTCGTGCCGCCGTCCGCTGTGGTGACCGCTTCCTCGCCATCGCAACCAAGCGCCGCCAGCACGTCGGCCACGTGTTCCGGGCAGTTGTGTGCGAACACGCCAAGCGCGTCACCTGCCTCATATGCGAGGCCGGAACCGGTGAGATCGAATTCAACATGATGCACCTGCTTCGCCGAGCCGTCGGTATTGAGGTTGCGCGAGGTGAGCAGGAGCGCGGGAAAAGGGTTCTGGCGCGAGTAGCCGGCAGGAGTCTCGGGTTCCGCATTCGAAGCTCCGAGTTGAGTTTGATCAGATGCCGACACGGAACTCGAAACTCGGAACTCGGAACTCTTTCCCTCCTGGGCCAGCGCGCTGAGCGCCGTGTTCAGCCACATGGTAAACTTTTCCTCGTACTCGACATCGCAATGGACGCGAGGACTCACGCAGGTGGCGCCGAGTTTCTCGAGACGCGCGTCGAAATCTTTTCCGCATTGGCAGAATTGCGCATAGTTGGTGTCACCGAGCGCGCAGACCGAATAGCGAAGATTGGACAGGAGAGGCGCGGCGGAGGCGTCGGCTGTTATAGCGGTACCCAAGGCAACGTGCAGCGCCTTGGCGCTGTCGGGTGGTTCGCCTTCGCCGTAAGTGCTAACGATGACGAGAACATTTTTCTCGCCTTGCAGCTTGGCGAAATCCGTCTGCGCCATGTCGAGCACGGTGGCGGCGAAATTACGACGGCCGGCTTCCTTTGCGGCGCGCTTGGCCAGGGATTCGGCTGTGCCGGTTTGCGAGCCGAAGAGAATCGTCAACGGCGTCAGCGCGGGTGCGGACGCGCTCGCTAGGACATTGCCGCCAGCGGACGGCCCGCGAGAAAACAGGCCGGCGAAAAAGCCGTTGAGCCACGCGCGTTGTTCAGCGGTGAAGGGCGCGGAGTCAGGAATGAGTGGGACGGTGGACATGACGTATGAAAAGTAGCGAGTAGCGGGTAGCCGCAGAGGAGCGGGTGAGTGATTCAGTGCTTGGTATGCCCGCCACTCGATGCTCGCTACTCTCAGTTCAGCTCAACATCTCCTGGAGTTCCTTCAGGGAATAACGGCGAACCCATGCGACGAAGGTTTCGCCCCGGTGTTTTTGCGCGCTGTAAGTTCCGAGCAATTTGTCGACCAATGGATTGATCTCGGTGGCCCGCACGCCACGAAACAATTCGCGGGCGACGCCCTGTTCGTGATCCATGCCGCCGCCAAGGACGACGTGATAACCCTCGCCGCCATCGGCGAGCTTCGTACCCACAAATCCGATATCTCCGCAGTAATGTTGTGCACAGGAGTGCGGACAGCCGGTGAAATGAATGTTCACCGGCGACTCGATCGCCGTGCTGCCGCCCAGATGCTTCATCAGCGCCACCGCATGCGCCTTGGTGTCGGCGGCGGAATATTTGCAGCCGCGGTTGCCCGTGCAGGCGATCACGCCGCCCGTTACAGCGGACGCTTCATGAAAAAATCCAAGGCGCGCCGCCGAGCGCTTGGCCGTTTCAACGAAAGCATCGGGAATGTGCGGAACGATCAGGCTCTGCCACACCGTCAACCGCAGCTCGCCCCGGCCGTAGTTCGTCGCAAGGTCGGCGAGCGCGTGCATCTGCCGTGCATTCATGCGTCCGACAGGAGTTCCCAGACCCAGCGAATTCATGCCGCGTTGCGACTGACGGGCGGCGCCCAGCCAGCCGTGCTTGATCACGGGACGACGTGGCTCGCACGCGGTGAGCGGCAGGCGAACGAGCGGGAACGCAAGTTTCTTCTGGGTCTCCTCGAGAAATTTTTCGACGCCCCATTTTTCGAGAACGTATTTGAGCCGGGCTTTTTTCCGGTTCGTGCGATCGCCGCTTTCGGCGAACACGCGGATCATCGCCGCCGAGACTGCAACGGCCTCGTTCGGACGGATCAGCAGGCCGGTGTCGCGGGCGAAATCACCGTGACCCGTGATTCCGCCAAGGTGGACGCGGAAATAGATACCCACCGGAGGCGGAGGAGTTGAAGGCTGGGCGGTGAGAGTGGAGAGTGACTTTTCGGTGACGCGCACGGCGAAGAACCCGATGTCGTTCGTGTCCGCAGCGACGGAGATGCTGCCGCCGTTGTCGAACGCCACGTTGAACTTGCGCGGCAGTCCGTAGAGATCGCGATGATTGAGGATGTAATGATGCAGCCCTTTCGCGAACGGTCGCACGTCGATCAACTCATCGGGATCGAAGCCGCTGTTGGGTGAGGCCGTGACATTGCGGATGTTGTCGGCGCCCGCGCCGCGGGACGTGAGGCCGAGTTCCTGGACGCGCGTGAGGACCTTGACGATGTCGCGCGGCTTGAACTCGCGAACCTGGAGATTGCCACGAGTGGTGATGTGCGCGTAACCGCCTCCGAGTTCACTCGCGAGGTCGGCGACACCGTGCAGTTGCGTGGCCGTCAGTTCGCAGGCGGGAATGCGCAACCGCAACATGAAGCTGTCCTGGGCCGGCGCGACGTAGAAAAGGCCGAACGTCTTGAAACGGTAGGTGTTTTCTGGATCGGGAGTTTTGTCCTCATCGGCGTGACGGAGCAGGCGATCCCACGCGTCGAGCGGGTTCTCGTCGTATTTCCAGCGCTCTTCCTTGCAGAGATCGTCGAGCGCCGTGCCGAACACGGTGTCCTCCGTCGGAGGCGCCGCCAGATTTCCAGATGACACTGCGTTTTGGTCCGCGGTGAGCAGGCCGGCAGGATTCTGACCGACAAAAACACCACTGGCCACCACGCCAGCCATGAACCCCTGAAGGTATTCCTTCTGGCTGGGAGAAAAAGACGCTGGAGAGATCGGATCGGCAGTCGCAGACACGCGCTCAATTTAGCAACCGAAGTGCCACATCATCCCCCGCCCCTGAATTAAAGCGCTGAATTCTTTTTGGGTGATCCATGAATTCGGCTCATTCATAGATCGTGGAGGGAACCCGTCCCGGGCCGACTTGCGAAACCTCCTCATCGACCGACCAGTTGCGCAAACAGCCAGAAGCAGAGCAGCAGCAAAAATAGCGAAAGCACCTTGTAAAAGCGCAGTGGATTGCTCTCGAGGAGGGGCGCACCTTTGCGGTGGTAGGGAGTCACTTTGGTCGGATGCTCGAGGTCGTAGGCCATTTCCGAGAAATTCTGGTAGCGATGCGCTGGGTCCGCGGCGACAGCGCGCAAGATAACTGATTCGAGCCATGGTGGTACTGCAGCGTTAAGCCGCCCCAGTCGGCGCGGATTCGAATCAAACGTTGGCGTCTGGAATCGTTCCACCTCCCCATAGGGATAAGTCCGCGTCAGAGCCTCATACAGAATAACGCCAATCGCATAGAGCTCCGTGCGCTCCGAAAGGGGCCCGCCACGAAACCGCTCGGGCGCGAGGTAGCTGGGCGTTCCTGCTCTGGACGTTACAGAAAAAACTTCCGCCGCGCTGCCGAGATCCAGCAGTGCGAAACGCAAGTTCTGAGGCGAACGGACGACCAGCAGGTTTTCAGGTTTGAGATCCCCGTGAGCGAGATCACGGGTGAGCAAAAATTGCCCGGCACGGAGCAGGGTGTGCCCGAGGACAATCGCCTCCTCGACGGGCAACGTCGCGGTTTTCAAAATTTCACGCAGCGTCGGAGCCTCGACAAAATCCATCACATAATAACGCAACGTTCCGGCCGCGGGAGCGGAAACGCGGACGAAATCCGGCGAGTGCGTGCGCGTCGCATTCCACATTTCCCGTACGTAAGCGTCGCGGCGCGCCTCGTCATCCGCCGCTTCAAGCGGTGGAAACTTAAGCACGCGCCTCGACCCATCGGTCGCCGTGGCGAGCCACACCCTGTCCCCGTCTTGCAGAGAACGGACGAGTCGGTAGTCGTCGACCGAATCGCCAACATGCAATGCTGGCAGGATCACCAATGGCGTACGTCCGCCATCATCGCGCCAGCCGGGTTCGAGGATGTGCAACATGATCGCGCTCGCATCGTCGCGCATCGCCTCGTTTTCCGCCGTCGCTTCACGCGCCGCCGTCACGATCACCCGCGCACTCGCCTGTCGTCCGAGAAGCTCGGCGAGCTGGCCGGGTGGCAAGGCCGTGCTCACCCCATCCGAGCAAAGGAGCACGACGTCTCCGCTTTCGATCGCGCTTTCAAAGCAGTGCGGCTCGATTTTCATCTCGAGGCCGACGGCACGCGTGAGGACATGATCCAACCCGTCGTCGGCCAGCGAATGCGGCTCGGTGAGCCTTGTAACCATTCCGCGGCGACAAAGGTACACCGGCGAATCGCCGACACTCAGCCCGTAAAGCCGGTCGCCTTCAATCGCGGCAACGCTCAGCGTGCAGAGTAGTTCGGGCGAGTTGTGACGCTGCAGGGATTCCTGGTAAAAGAGCCGGTTGATTTGATTCGTGAACTCACGCAGCGCCCGTCGCGGGCTCCATGCTTTGGGCCGCGTGAGATAGTAGTCTTGAAACATTTCGACGGCACGCCGCGCAGCAGAACCACCTTCCTTGCTTGCTCCCAAGCCATCGGCTAGAACGGCGAGGACGCTTTCGTCCCTCTCCTGTACACCAAAGGCGTCCTCCGACGGTCGCGCCGGATCGCGCGGCAAGCCATGGACCGTGCTCAGAAGTTTCATACTTGATTTGAGCTTGGCGCAGCGGATCGCACAGAGCGAGCGCCGCCGCCTTCCACAGGCTTTCGCTTCCGCCACGCACTGCAGTGTGCCGCCGGCCGCGAACTCGCTCGCGCCCAATCGCGCCAGCGAGCTGTCAGCTTACAAGTCGCGAATTCAAAGCAAACGACCATGCTCCGCCATCAGATACGCGCCGCCGCGGTCGCGCCCCACGTCGTGCGCCAGCGGCGCTTGACCGTGCCGAGTCCCACGAGCGCAAGCACACAGAGCGCGGCGAACAACAGAATACCGGTCGAGTAGCTTCCCGTCTGCGCCTTCGAGGTGCCGAAGAGCATGCCGAGCACGAACCCGCCGACGCCTCCACCGCACCCCACCAAGCCGGTCATCACGCTAATGTCTCGCGCAAAACGCTGCGGCAGCAATTGGAACACCGAGCCGTTGCACATCCCGAATGCGCCAGACGCCACGAAAAAGCCTGCACCGCAGATCCAGAGATTGTCGGAAGACGCCGCGACCACCATCGCGGCCGCTGCAACCGAATAAAAGACGCCCAGCGCACGGATACCGCCCAGTTTGTCGGCGAAGGCGCCGCCCATCGGCCGCCCCAACGCTCCGACCAGGGTGCAAAAGGCGGCCATCTCGCCTGCCTGCACCGGACTGAGCAAAAACTGGTCCTTGAAATAGAGGGCAAACGCGGTTGCGAGCCCGACGAAACCGCCGAAGCTGATCGTGTAGAAGAAACAAAACCAGTGCGCGTCGCGTTCAGCGAGGAGCTTGAAGTAGTCGGAAAGTTTTTTCTTCTTAAATCCCTGTACGGTCGGCGGCTCCTTGGAAAAAAGGGCGTAGAGCACAAACACGATCAACAGCGGGATCACCGCTACACCGAACACAGCCTGCCAGCCCCACGCTGCGGCGATGCGCGGTGCCAGGAGATGGTCGATAACCACTCCGACATTGCCCGCGCCAGCGAGACCCAAGACGACGCCCTGCATCTGCGGAGGGTACCAACGGCCCGATTGCGGAAGAGCGACAGCGAAACTGGCTCCGGCCACTCCGAGCACAAGACCGAGCGCAAGAGCTTGATTGAGGGAGGAAAGTCCAGAACGCCAGGCCACCAGCAGCCCGGCCATGACCACGATTTGCGCGAGGATTCCGGTCCTCTTTATGCCGATCTGGTCGCCCAGAAGACTGAGGGCAATCCGCAGAAAGGCGCCCGCCAGAATCGGCGTCGAAACCATCAAAAACTTATCCTGGGATGTCAGCCCAAGCCCCGGAGCAATGACGGCACCGAGGGCGCCAAGCATCGTCCACACCATGAAGCTGACGTCGAAATACAGAAACGAGGTGGCGAGGGTGGGCCAATGGCCGGATTTTTTGAGCTGAGCAAAATTCATGAATGAATGCCCAGCCATTAGCAGCGTTCACGCCAAGGCCCACGCCCTCGCCGATGAGCCGCATGAATTCTTTTAGCCCAATGTATGAACCGGATTAATCCAGTTCCGCATCCCTCGCCACTCAAACGCTCAAACACTCAAACCGGGTTGCCGCCCAATCCAGCGGCGACCCGGTGACGGCGTTTTTCGCTTAGAACGTAATCGTCAGCTGCGTATAGACGTAGCTGGCGTCCTTCGAGCCGACGTTAGCGAGCGATTGCTTGATGTAGTCGCCGCGGAAGTAGTGAGACACGCCGACTTCAATTTGCGCGCAAGGCGTGAACGTCCAGCCGCCCACGAAATCGATCTCGGTGCCAAGGTCCTTGCTATAGGAAGGATTGATCCGGTAGCCGCCACCGCTGCCGACAGCGGCGCCGGTGAAATTACGCGGCACGCCAGCGACGTTGTACCAGAAGTCGGTGGCGCGATCCAATTTTTGAAAGTGCGTTTCAATCGCGAGCGAGATGTTGGCGCGGGGCTTGGCGGTGAACGCCAGGCGCACGTCGTGAAGATTCTGCAGACTGTTCAAGTCCATGTAACCATAGTGCAGATGCGTCGTGGCAAAGAGATTCTGGAAAGTCTGGCTCTCACCATCGGCGGCATTCTTGTCGCCGGACGCATAACTGTAGAGCACGCCGATCCGCGGCTGCCACGAATATTCGGTCCAGGTGTAGCCGCCCTGGAGAACGACGGCCCACGCATCCTGCGTCAGACGTGGTGAGGCTGCCGCCACAGCAGGCGTGGCCGCCGGTGCCACCGTGGTGCGGTCGCCAAATTGGTGCATCAGCTCGACGCCGTAATCCCACGCGTCGTAGGCCAGCGGCTTGGAGCGGATACGGAGGCCAACCGTGTTGAGATCCTGCGGGGCGGGGAAACGGAACGGCGCGGAGACTCCGGTCCAGTTGTCGGTCGTGATGCCCCGGCTGACCGTGCGATTGTAGATGTAAGCCTCGACGATCTCCTTCGACGCAATCGTCGGGAAATTGAAATACAGGCCCGAGAAGACGTCCTGGGAATTCGCCTTGTTGAGATTGTTGTGATCGTTGTAAACGAGTCCGCCGGTGAAGGCGTCGACGCCGAAGTACTGGTTCTGCCAGCGAACTTTCACGGCATCGAAGGTCCGGGCGTTGTTGTTCCAACGGAGGTGACCGAGGAGGCGCTGGTCGCCATAGACAAGTTCCTGACGGCCGATCTTCAGGGAGATGGGAAACTCCTTGTGATTGCCGATGAAGATGAACGCCTGGTGCAGGTCCATCGCGCCATCGCGCTCGGCGAGGCCCTGGCCGGCGGCTGCGGCGGCGTAGCGCTCGTCGCCGATCGAATAGCTGGAACGACCTTCAACCGTCGCGGCGAACCATTTGCTGGTGTAGGCAACACGCGGCATCACCCGCGCGAGATAATAATGGTTGTTGTTATCGTCGACCGGGCGCTGCGAGAAATCCCAATTCGAGCCGGCGTCGGTGAAGCCGGCGCCGTCCTTGTCTTCGCGGCGGACGCGGATGTTCACTCCGATGTCCCATGCGCTCATGTAGACATCCGTCGCGCGGAGTTTCTCGTTGATGAAACCCGAGAACGGACGGGCGGGTGGCGGTGGCGTGTATTGGCCGCGAACGTGCGGCAGCGCAGCGGCGAGCAGCGCGAATAGGCTGAGGAAGCGAGGGAGACGGTTCATAGTGCGGAGGGTGTGGTTCGGTCGGTGGAAATCAGACGGGGGTGAGCGCACCAAGAAAGCTGCGGAGCTTCCGGCCCGACGGCGGGGCCGGGGGGAGCTTCGCCGAAGGGGTATAAGGAGAGGCGGGCACTGGAGTGGGACGGATGTGCGAGCGCTCCTCGAGAAAACCGATCAGCTGCTCGCGCAGCCGGTAATACTCGGGATCTTCGAGCAGTTGCTTGCGTGAGCGGGGACGGGGAAATTTCACCTCGAGGATTTCGCCGACGGTGGCAGCAGGCCCGTTCGTCATCATCACGATTCGATCCGCGAGGTAGAGCGCCTCGTCGATATCGTGCGTGACGATAAGCGCAGTCTTCTGGTCCTTCTGCCAGAGATCGAGCAGCACGTCCTGCAACTCATAGCGGGTGAGCGAATCGAGCATGCCGAAGGGTTCGTCGAGCAGCAGCATTTTTGGCGAGAGCGCAAAAGCCCGCGCAATGCCGCAGCGCTGCCGCATCCCTTGCGAGAGCTCCGAGGGTTTCCGGTGCATCGCGTCGGCGAGGCCGACGACGGTGAGATAGTATTCCGCGATCTGTCGGCGTTCCTCGACGTCAGCGGTGTAGTAAACCTGGTCGACGCCGAGCATGACGTTTTCAAACGTCGTGAGCCACGGCAGCAGGCACGGAGATTGGAAAACAACGCCGCGGTCGGGGCCGGCACCGGTGACTTCCTTGTTGGCAAGGATGATGCCTCCACTGGTGACATCGGTAAGACCGGCGAGCATCGAGAGCACCGTGGATTTACCGCAACCGGAATGGCCAATCAGGGCAATGAACTCCCCTTTCCGGAAAGACAGGTTGAAATTCTCCACAATGACGGACGTACCCCGGCCATCCGGAGCAGGATAGGTTTTGCCGAGTTGTGAGAGTTCGAGAAAGGCGGACATGGAGAGTATTTGGATTTCTAGTCGTGAGTTTTCGATCCCCGCCGGCCCGGGTAGGTTGCGCGCTGGCCGCGCAAGGCGCCGGAGGCGCACGAGCCTGGCGCGACGAGCGCGCCACCCACCTAGGAGCGAAGGGTGATCTCTTCCTTTTTCATTTCATGAGGGCGGCGTGGGCGGCGGTTGACGCGCGGCTGTTCGAGATCTTCCGGAAGGATGTCCGGCAGAATGAGACGGCGTGTGACGGTGGTTTTGCGCGCGGCGCCGTAGCCGAGCAGCTGATTGGTGACCTGCGCGCGCAGCCGCTTGAACTCGGAATCATGGTTAAGCGCTTTTCGATCGCGCGGGCGGGGGATGGTGATCGAGATCGACTCCCCCAGCTTCGCGCCCGGTCCGGGAGTCATGGGAATAATGCGGTCGGCGAGCAACAGTCCCTCGTCAACGTCATTGGTGATGAGGACGACCGTCTTGTGATCGCGCTCCCAGATCTGGCCAATTTCCTCCTGCAAGGTCGCACGCGTGAGTGCATCGAGCGCCGAGAGCGGTTCGTCCAGCAGCAGGATTTGCGGATCCAGCGCGAGTGCCCGGGCCACGGATACACGCTGGCGCATGCCCCCGGAAAGCTGCGCTGGCTTCTTGTCCCGCGCCGCACTGAGATTAACCATCGCGATGTATTTCTCGACATGCTCGCGTTTCTTCTCCGGTCCGTAATTCGGAAACACCTGATCGACCGCGAGGGCGACGTTCTCGTACACCGTGAGCCAGGGCAGCAGGCTGTAGTTTTGAAACACGATGCCGCGATCCGGCCCGGGGGCGCAGATCTCGAGATCGTTGAGCTTGACGGAACCCCCGTCGGGGCGACTGAGCCCAGCCATCAGCGAGATGAGCGTCGTTTTCCCCGAACCAGAGTAGCCGACGATCGCGACGAACTCGCCACGCTCGATGGCGAGATTCACGCCGTGGAGCACGCAGTGCGAGCCATGGCTTTTCGAAACATTTTTGAGTTCGAGAAAAGGCATGGGTCAGGCGGTTTTGAATCTCCGCTCCAACATGCTCATCAGACGGTCGAGCACGAAGCCGACCACGCCGATCGTGAGGATCGAGAGAATGATGTGCTCATAGACCAGGCTGTTGTATTCCTGCCAGAGAAAGCCGCCAATGCCGGGGCGACCGGTCAGCATTTCCGCTGCGACGATGACGAGCCACGCGATCCCGAGGCTCAGCCGGAAACCGGTGAACATGTACGGCAGCGTCGCTGGTATCAGAATTTTGGTGAGCGTCTTCCAACGTGAGAGCTTCAACACGCGCCCGACGTTCAGATAATCCTGCGGCACGGCCCGCACACCAACCGCCGTGTTGAGGACCGTCGGCCACATCGAGCAGATCGCGATCGTGAAGAGTGCGCCGTACGTGCCAGCGTCTTTTCCCGCGCCGAGAAAGAGCACCAGGCCCAGTGGCAGCCAGGCGAGCGGTGAAACCGGGCGGAGGATCTGGATGATCGGATCGAAAATTTTCGTGAACGTTTTGGAGAGTCCGAGGAAAAAACCCATCGGGGTTCCGATGATCAGTGCGATCGCGTAACCCTGCGCGACCAACACCAGCGAATACCAGGTGAACCGAAGGATGCCCTGGTCCATCTCGCCGCGTTTTTCGAACGGCTTGAGGATGTATTCCTTGCTGGCTTCCCAAGTCTTTAACGGCGACGGCAGCTCCTTGGCCCATGTCGCGCTGCACAGCGCCCAGAGGCCCGTGATCGCGAGAATGCCAAGCGCGGGAAGAACGAGCCAGTCGAGTTTGAAACGGTTCATGACGCGGAGAGATTAAGGATCCCGGAGAATTCTGCGTTCAGCCTTTGAGGGATTTTACGGCGAAACTCTTGGCGTAACCCTCGGGATCTTTCGGATTGAAAGTGGCTCCGTCGAAGAGCGTCTCCGGATTGGTTTCCATGCCGCCGTGCGCGTAGCCAATTTCTTTCATCGCCTCTTCGTAGATATCGGTGCGCATGACGCGCTTCGTGATGCCCTCGTAATCCGGCGCGCCGGTCACCATGCCCCAGCGACGGTATTGAGAAAGGAACCACGTGGCGTACTTCAGCTGCGGGTAATTGCAGTTCCGTATGCTGAAGTGCATGTAGTACTCGTCCTGCATTTTGCGTCCATCGCCATAGTCGAGCTGGCCGAGGAGGCGGCCGAGAATCGTCTTGGGGTCGCAGTTGATGTAGGTGGCTTTCGCAACGATGTCGCACTGCTCCGGGCGATTGTTCAGGTCGTCGAGCCAGACGCTGGCTTCATGCAGCGCTTTCAGGACGGCCTTCACCGTTTTCGGATTTTTGAGCGCGAACTCCTCGGTGAATGCGCAGACCTTTTCCGGATGATCTTTCCAAATGTCCTGCGTGGTCACTGAGGTAAACCCGATGTGGTCGGCAATGGAACGGGCGCCCCATGGCTCGCCGACGCAGAAGCCGTCCATCGTGCCAATCTTCATATTCGCCACCATTTGCGCAGGGGGGACGGTGATCAGCGTGATGTCTTTGTCCGGGTCGATGCCGCCAGCGGCGAGATAGTAACGCATCCACATCGCATGCGTGCCCGGTGGAAACGTCATGGCAAATGAGAGCGGCTCGCCCAATTTCTTTGCCTGATCGACGAACGGCTTCAAGGCCTTCGGATCCGCGCCAACTTTGCCCTTCCAATCGTTCTTGAGCGTGATCGCCTGACCGTTCCGATTCATCAGCCACGGGATGATCATCGGTTTCTTCGGTGAACCCGCGAGGCCCATGGTGGAGGCCAGTGGCATGCCGATCAGCATGTGCGTCGCTTGCAGCGACCCCGACGAGAGATTATCGCGAATGGCGGCCCAGTTGGCGCCCTTCGTGATCGTGGCGTTGATGCCGTATTTTTTGAAGAAGCCCTTTTCGTGGGCGATCACGATGGGCGAGCAGTCGGTCAGCGCGATGATTCCGAAATTCATCTCCGGCGCTTCCGGCGCTTCCGAGGCCGAGCCAGCGGTGGCGGCCCAGCTGCGCGTGCCGAGCGCGCTCCATAGCGCCGCGGCACCGAGACCGGTCGCGGTGCGCGCGATGAATTGTCGACGATTGAGAGATGCGGCGACCGGTTTAAAGGACGACCGCGGGGAGGGTTGAGGAGACAGGTTCATGCGTGTGGTGTGGGTGAAGAATGGCGCGATGGAGATCTTCGCGAAATAGGCGTCGGGGCAATTCGGGGGAAATGGCCGGCGGCAAAATGCCAGCGGCCATGAGTTCATCCTGTAGCGCGTCCGCTTTTTCCACCGTGGGGGCGTTCGCGTTATCCCGGTGGAAAACGACGAAGTCCGGGATGTCTTCGATGCGGCCGTGGCCGCAGTCGAAGCGGCCGAGCAGCGCCGGCGCGATGACGCGGGCAGGAAGATTGAGATAAGGCGCAGCACCGAGAATGGTGGCAAGTTCCTCGCGATGCGTCGGCTCGTCGCACCATTCCGCCGCATCCGCCACCGCCGCGACCAGCGCTGCATGTTCCGCGGGACGCGCGGTGACGAAACGCTCGGTGACCATCAAAACTTTTTCGACGTGGCCGGGAGATTGCGCCGCGCTCCACGTTGGGCACCAGCCCACTCCAGCGCGCACGGCGATCGAGTTCCACGGCTCACCGGCGCAGAAACCATCGATCGTCCCCGCCTGCAGATTCCGAAACATTTGCGCGGGTGGAACGATCGCGATGCGCACGTCGTTCTCCGGATGAATGCCAGCCGCGTGCAGCCATTGCAACAGGTGCAGGTGATGCGAGGAAAACGGATACACGACGCCGAGCGTCAGCCGGCTTTCGCCGCGGCGTGCTTTCGCAACTGTCCGCAGCGAGGCTGCGTCACGCACACCATCGACATACAGTTTATCCGAGAGAGTGAAGGCATTGCCGTTCAGATTGAAGACGAACGCCGTCAAGACGGAGGTCGGCACACAGCCGAGCCCGAGCTGCGCCGACCATAGCATGGGCGCGGGGGCCTGAGCGGCGTCGAGTTCGCCGTAAATTATTTTTTCCCGAATCGTGGACCAGCCCACCTCGCGCTGCAGAATCACTTTTATTCCACGACGGGCAAAATAGCCGCGCTGCTCGGCCACGATCAGTGGGGCCGCATCCGTGAGCGCGAGGAAACCGACGCGCAGAGCGCGTGGCCTGGCGGCGGGAACGGTGATTGCAGGCTGAGTCATGTACGAGCTGCTCTAAGCCGCTGACATGCCATACCTGGGTGCTGGCGTGAGAAGTGCTTTGCAAAGATTTCATGCGATCCATGAAAGGCATTCATTCGTGAACCGACCACTCGACAGCCGTCAGCTGCTCGCTTTCGCCGCGCTCGCGCGGTGCCAGAGCTTTACGCGCGCAGCCAAGGAATTATATCTCACGCAGAGTGCCGTCAGCCACACGATCAAGGCGCTCGAGGCTGAAGTCGGGAGCCGGCTGGTCGATCGCGCCGGCCGCCGCGTGTTACTTACACAGGCGGGAGAACAGTTTTTGCGCCATGCGGAAAAAATTCTTCGCGAGATGGACGCCGCCCGCGCCGGGCTGGATGCGCTTTCGCGTTGGGGTCACGGACGATTGCGCATCGGTGCGAGCACGACGGCGTGTCAGTATCTGCTGCCCACGGTGCTGCGGGAATTCAAACAAAGTTTCCCGAAGTCGGTCATCAGCGTCGAACCCGGCGACCACGCGCAGCAGATGGAGTTGTTGCAACAAAACCGAATCGATCTTGCGATCATGATGCAGCCGGAGACGAAGAGCGAGTTCGACTTCGTGCCGCTCTTCGATGACGAACTGCGGTTCCTCACGTCTCCGTTGCACCCGTGGGCCAAACAGAAACGGATGTCCCGCGAATCGTTGGAGAGCGAGACGCTCATCCTGTATAATAAAACCAGTTACACGTTTCGGTTGGTGAATCAGTATTTCCGCGACGAGCACGTCACGTTCGGGCATTTCATCGAATTGGGGAGTATGGATGCCATCAAGGAATTGGTGAAGATCGGTGTGGGCGTTGGAGTCCTGGCCCCTTGGATTGCGCGGGCGGAGCTGGAAAGCGGCGCGCTGGTGGATTTTCCGTTGGGGCGGAAACGATTGCGGCGCACTTGGGGCATCGCCCACCTGCGCGGCCGCCGCCTGCCGTTGGGCGAAGAGACGTTCATTGGGCTTTGTCGTTCCGTCACGGAAGATTTCGGCCGGCCGACCGCGCAGGCTCATGGGCCGTCGTTGCCGTGAATGTATTTATCGTTCGCGAAAGGCATTTGGGTTTGGTCCCGTGTAGTCTAACGCTTTGGTTCATTGCGGCGTGAAATAGCGGGTTGGTAGCTGCTGGAAAAATACCGCGGCGGAAATAAGGCTGCCACCTGAGCGGATAAGGCTGCCTTTACCAGTCGCTCCAAAAACAAAATTGGCTCGCTCGGGCGCGACGTCGCCGCCACAACCTGCGGCTCACACCGTTCCTGTTCTTTCCACCCCAACCCCTCTATGAAGCTACCTACTTGCTTGCAATGGGGCGCTGCCGCGGTGGCAGCGTCCGTGACTTCGGCTGCCCGCGCCGGCGAGGCCGATATCAAAATACCGGAACTCACTCACGTCCGCTTTGACGGCCTTGGCGGCGTCAGCGGCGAGATGTTGATGTACTTTGGCATCCTGATCTGCGCGATCGGTGCGGCGTTCGGCCTCATCCAATACACGCAGACCAAGGCACTTCAGGTACATTCCTCCATGGCCAGCGTCTCCCACATGATCTGGGAAACCTGCAAGACCTACCTGTTCACGCAGGGAAAGTTCCTCGCCATCCTGTGGGTGCTCATCGGCGGGTGTATGGTGTACTACTTCGGCGTACTCGGCCACAATTCGACGACGCACGTTGCAGTCATTCTCCTCGCGTCCGTCTTAGGCATTCTTGGCTCTTACGGTGTCGCCTGGTTCGGCATCCGCATTAACACGGTCGCGAATTCCCGCACCGCCTTTTCCGCGCTGAAGGGCAACCCGCTCAACACACTCTTTATTCCCCTGCGTTCCGGCATGAGCGTCGGTCTGCTGCTGGTGTGCGTCGAGCTGTTCTTCATGATTTGCATCTTGGTGTTCCTTCCGCGGGAACTCGTCGGCCCGTGCTTCATCGGCTTCGCCATCGGCGAATCGCTCGGCGCCTCCGTCCTCCGCATCTGCGGCGGCATCTTTACCAAGATCGCCGACATCGGCTCCGACCTGATGAAGATCGTCTTTAAAC
>DAITQE010000011.1:5524-17763 GCA_036833235.1 Opitutus sp. | reverse complement strand
GTGATCTGTCATTGCGACGAAGTGATAGCCGTGCCGCGCCGTTCGCTCGACGACGCCGAGCTGCCGCGGGAGCTGGAGCGCTTCGAAACCGCCGTGCGCGAAACTGACGATCAGTTGCGCGCACTGGAGAGGGAGGTCCGCGAGACGTCGGGCACGGCGGAGGCAGCGATTTTCGGAGCGCAGATTCAGATCTTGCACGATCCGATGCTCCGCAAGGAAATTGCCAGCCGCTGCCTGCGTGGAAAGATCAACATCGAAGCCGCCGTGAACGATTCGGCGGAAAAGCTGGTGGCGGCGTTTCACGCAATCGATGATCCGGTGTTCGCCGAACGCGCGGCGGATGTGCAGGATGTCGCTCGTCGTCTGCTCAATTGCCTGCTCGAACGCGACACCACCGAGCCGCGCGAACTGCCCGTCGGGAGCATCGTGGTGGCGCGCGAGCTTTTGCCCTCGCTCGCCGCGGGCCTGGGCCAGAATCGAATCCGTGCGCTCGTGGCTGAACGCGGCGGCACCACAGCGCACGCGGTGATTCTCGCTCGCTCGCTCGGCATCCCGACGGTGATTCACGCCGAGGGCGCTATGACGAAAATCAAATCGGGCGATTCGCTCATCGTCGATGGACTTGCCGGCCGGGTTTTCATTCGGCCTTCACAAGAAATCCGCCGCGAATACGAGCGGCTCGAAGCGGACTTGGCCGCACGGCAGAAGGCATTGCAGGACCTGGTTGACGTGCCCGCAGTGACGCGGGACGGCGTGTCGATCAAGTTATCCGCGAACGTGGGCAAAGTCGCGGATGCCTCGGCCGCCGCGGCCTTTCAAGCGGACGGGATCGGGCTGTATCGCACCGAGTTCGCCTTCCTCGTTCACCCGCATTTCCCGACCGAGGATCAACAATATCAAATCTATCGTTCGGCGGCCGATCAAGTCGGTGACCGCGAGGTGGTCCTGCGGGTGCTGGACCTCGGCAGCGATAAACTGCTGCCGTATTTTCCGCTGCCCGCCGAGGCCAACCCGTCACTCGGGCGTCGTGGTACGCGTCTGTTGCTTGGACATCCGGAGATTCTGCGAACGCAATTGCGCGCGATCCTTCGCTTGAGCGCGACGCATCGGGTATCGCTGTTGTTTCCGATGATCGGCGGACTCGACGAATTCATCGCGGCACAGCGCGCGGTAGAAAGTGCGAAGGCGGAGTTGCGCGAGGAAAAGCAGCTATTCGATTCGCAAATTCGCGTGGGCGCGATGATCGAGACGCCATCCGCGGCGATCACTGCTCGAGCGATTGCGCGACAGGCGGATTTCCTGAGCATTGGCACGAATGACCTCGTGCAATATCTACTCACGACCGATCGCACGAGCATGGAAATGGCGGGCTACTATGAGCCGCTGCACCCGGCGGTGATCCAGGCGTTGAAGCTCGTCGTCGATGCAGCGGCGGCCGAGGGCAAACCTATTTCGGTCTGCGGCGAGATCGCGGGAAACCCGTCCTATACGGAGTTGTTGTTAGGCCTGGGCGTCACGTCATTGAGCGTGGCGCCTGGAGAAATTCTCGAAATCAAACGCGTCGTGCGCTTGCTGGACGCGAGGGCGGCGCGGATGTTGGCGGCAGGCGCGCTCGCTGCCGGCACGATTGGTGAAGTTAAAGCGCTCGTGGCCGGCAAGGCACCGCTGGAAAACGAGGGGGTGTTCCAGCGACGCGCCTTACAATGCTGGAGAGGCGAAGGAGGAGGCGGCGCGTGACGTGAGAAGGGACGACTGAAGCAAGCGGAGGCGAGCCGACAAACTTGGATGCAATTTATCAAAGCTTATGAAACGCGACTTCAAAGTGGGCGATCATGTTCAGTGGAACTCGGAAGCCGGTCGGGTGCGCGGGACCATCACGAAGAAGATTTCGTCCCCGATGAAGTTCAAGACCTACACGGCTCGCGCCTCGAAAGCAGAGCCACAGTACATAATCAAAAGCGACCACACCGACCACCTGGCTGTGCACAAAGGATCAGCGCTCCACCATTTCCGCAAACAAGGGGAAAAGCGGTGAACACGCCCGCCGCACCCAATTCGGTGTGGCCGCTTCAACACGCGTCATGAGCCGATTAACGGTCACTCGTCCACTGGCAGCGGCACGGAAAACGGCGCGGTCGCAGCTGAAACCCCCGCTCGTCCTGACGATCGGTCATTCCACGCGCCCGATCGGGGAATTCATTCATCTGCTGCAGGTGCACGGCGTGACCCGCGTCGTGGATGTGCGCACGGTGCCGCGTTCGCGCCACAATCCCCAGTTCAATCGCGACACCTTGCCCGCGGCGCTTAAGCCCGCGGGGATTGGCTATGTGCATATGGCGGGGCTCGGCGGACTACGTCACACCACGCGCGCTTCCGTGAATACCGGTTGGAGAAACACGTCATTTCGAGGGTATGCGGACTATATGCAGACGCCGGAGTTTGAGCGGGCAATCGAAGAACTGATCGAGATGACAAACCGCGACCGACTCGCGTTGATGTGCGCTGAAGCCGTGCCGTGGCGGTGTCACCGCTCGCTGATCGCCGATGCGTTGCTGGTTCGCGGCATTCCGAGCGAGGATATCACGAGCGCGACGCGTCGGCTCGTTCATATCCTCACGCCGTTCGCTAGAGTCCGAGGCGACCGGATTACGTACCCGCCGGGATCGGAGCCGGACACGTGCATCAAGAAGGCGGCTCAACAGCGACAGTGATCGCCCATGGTCAAGACGCCCGCTGCTCTTGTCCGAAAGAAATCCTTGTCGTGAGCCATTTCAGACCGCGGCGCGTCCCGAGGCACACGACTCAGCCGACATCGAAAACGCTTCGCCATCGGACGGACTCACGATTCGAGGTACGGCAGCTTGAGTTTTAGCATCGTGTGGTGCTCACAGGGCGGGAGCAAGAAGGGCTCGAGACCATACCCCAAGACATGTCCTCGTTCATCAGATATTAGGAAGAAGATCGAAGTACTCGTCGTCCTCGTTCTTACCACCTTCGCCCTGGCCGATTTGTTTCTCGGACTCGATAAATTCGATACGCTCGATCCATTTCACCATCTTGTAGCCAAGCTGGTTTTCAACACGCAACCGAAGCGGAGCGCCGTATACCGCCGAGAGCAGCTGCCCGTTCATATGAGAGGCAAGCAGGCATTGAGATTTCAGCACGTTTTCGAGACTCTGGGTGTCGTAATAGACGCCGCCGTACAACGCCTCGCCGAACGAAAAGAACACTACCGTTTTGGCTTCCGGCTTGGGGTGCACCAAGTCGACGAGCGTTCTCATTGGAATACCGCCCCAACGTGCAATGCCACTCCACCCCTGAATGCAGTGATGCATCGTGATCTGTTCGGCTCTGCCGAGTTCAGCGATGTCCGCGAGGGAAAGCTCGACGGGGTTCGCCACCAAACCGCCTACCTTCAGCCGGTAGTCGCGGAAGCCCGCTTCAGCCATCCGTGTCCAATCGGCCCTCACCGGCATTTTCCCGTTAGGCCAAAAGTACGGCGAGATGTCATTCGCCGTGTAATGCTGCTGTGGAATCAATTGGTTAAGCGTGGCGAGCTGCATCGGGTAGGTGACCAGTTTCTGCGCATGCTGGAGCGCGCGCGGATGCCTCCAGGAGACGTAATGCGCCCCAATCCAGCAGAGCACCACCACCGTGATGCCCACGAATCCCAGCATCATGCCTAGGGCGCGCTGGTCATCGGTGCCCAACACGATGTGGTTCATGTTCCGGGCAAACCCCGTCATCGCGATCAAGGTCACATGCACCACGAGGAAGGCGAGAAAGCTGACCATCGTCAGAAAATGAATCGACCGCGCCGATTGCCGGCCACCAAAGATCCGCGCGTACCAGGGAAACCGATTCACCACCGCGGGCGACATGGCAATTCCGGTCAGGATGGCGAGCGGCCCAAATACGAACACCACGGTGAAATAGGCGATTTGCTGCAGCGCATTGTAGCCATAGTACCCGTTGAGCTCCGCCGGCAGATGGAATGTGGCATAGTGCACCCAGGTGTCCCATGCCTGCTGGAATACGAGCGATGAAGTTGGCACCAGCCGCCGCCATTGGTCGGTGCCGAAGAGCAGGCCAACAAAAATAATGCCCGTCAGGATGAACCCGTGCACGTTAATGAAGTGCCAGGCCCGCGCGATCCCTATCGTGTGGCGATAACCCGGCGTGCCAACTAACGGCGAGATATAGCGAGCATCGTCTTTCGCCGTCCAGAGGCGGTTACGCGGAACTTGGAGCGGAGTAAAACGGATCCATTCGCTGTCCGGTGTGCAATGATCGTTGAAATACAAACGTGGATGATCCACCAGGATGGAAAGGCCGCTGCGGATCAGCATCGTGACAAAGAGGAAGTTGAAAAAGTGGCAGTAACGCACCCAAAGCGGAAAGCCATGAGGACCCGAGAAATTGTCGGGGTGAATCTGCGGGACGGGTGGAATGTGCGGCAATCCGGCCACGCCGACTTCGACCCATGCTGCGCCGACCAGCGCCAGAACTGCCGCACCGATTGCGATCAGTATGGCAGGCCGAATCCAGATACGGAAACGCCGATCCTTTGGGTAGTGGACGGCCTCATGCTCAGGATCAAAAGCGATCATAAATAGCATAGTGAACGAGCACCAATACTCTCGCAAATAAGCGACGCCCTTTCGCCCGGACCGGAGTCGGATCGATCGCATTGACGCAGCGGACTCCTCCCGAACGGCGGCCTTTCCAGCGGCACAGGAACGAGCAAGAGGCCCCGTCTGTCACGTTCCGCGACAAGACGCTTATTTGAACTGCGCCCGTGCGCTCCCGCCGCATCCAGATACTTCTTCACAGGATTGACGTCACACACGAGCACAGTGCCGTATGGAGGTCACGCAGGCGTCGGTGCGCGACGCGCCGGTTTCAGTTTAATGCCCAGCGGCACCGAGGCTGAGCTGCCGATAGCGCTCCAGACGATCCGTGCGCAGTCCGCGCGTCCTAATTGCCGCAGGGCGCTCAGCACGATCCCGATGATGAGAGCTGCTTCGACTCCTTCGCGCAACGATAGCAGAAAACTGGTGAGTATGATCAATAGTCGGCTTAAGCCGCGTCGGGACCGTCGTTGCCGATCGCTTCGACGGGGCACCCTTGGATAGCTTCCTCTGCGAGGGCAATTTCTTCGGGCGTCCGAGGCTGGCGCTGCACGAAAGAGAAGCCGGTTTCGTCGTGGCGCCCAAAGATCGTGGGCGCGGTCTCGCGGCAGAGATCGCAGTCGATGCACTGGGCATCGACGTAGTAACGGCCGGGAACATTTTGCGGGAGACGGTCAGCAGGAATAGCCATGGTGATTATTGGTTTGGTGTCGCGAACCATACCCGAGATCAGCTTGCGCGGGAAATGCATTAGTCGTATGGATTGATGCGCCACATGAATGAATATCTGCCGACCACTCCTTTCGATATCTACGAGCTGCATCTCTTTCATCTCGTCGCGCAGCACCGGAGCTTTACAAAGGCCGCCGAGGTTGCGGGGCTGACCCAGAGCGCAGTCACCCGACAAGTGCAGGGGATGGAAGCGGGCCTGGGGCTGGAGCTTTTCGAGCGGACGACCCGCAGCGTGCAGTTGACTCCGGCCGGCGCCGCGCTGTGGCGCGAGTCGGCGCGTTTGGTCGGCGATATTGACCAGACGCTAAAAAACCTACGCGAGGAATTCGCCGGAGGAAAAAAAGAAATCCGGGTCGGGGTCTCGCGGTCGGTGGGGCTCGCCTATCTTCCTGGCTTCTTTCACGCGAACCTTCGCCGTCTGCCACAGGTTGGCTATCACGTCTCCTATCAGCCGAGTGAAGAAATTCTGTCGGCGCTCGAGGCGAACGAGCTCGATATCGGCGTGTTATGCCCACCGCACCGGTTGCCTAAGACCGTGCGCGTAACGCATCGGTTCAACGACACGTTCACGCTGACTGCCTCCCCTGCGGCGGGCGCCGAATTCGAGGGGAACGCAAAACGTCGGGCCAGCCGCATCGCATGGATGAACCGGCAGAACTGGCTGGTGCTCGATGAGGGCGCCAACACCGGTCGACGGCTGAAAAACTGGATGACGCGCGAGGGCTGCCGGACGCCGCCTGGCATGCAACTGCCCGGGTTCGATCTCATCATCAATCTCGTCGCACTCGGAATGGGTGTGAGTTTCGTGCCGGTGAGAGCACTGGCTCTCTATAGCGGCAAGCGAACGCTTCGCCGGCTCCGGTGGCCGAATCGCTTCGTCCGCGAGGTCGTCGTGGTGGTGCGACGCAACCGGAAGCTGCCGGAGCACCTCGCCCGATTCGTCGAAAACGTCCTCTTCTGATTTTCGGCGCGCGTTCGAGATAGCAGCCCCCGCGCGCGCCGACGGCATAATCCCCCTTCATCGCTGGACTCGATGCACCCGCGGGCAATGTCGGACGAAATTGACCTGCATCAATGCGTCCGGCCGCGGTTCGCGCGACACTGCTGCGAATGAACGCTCAACTGCTCCCGTATCCCTCGCGTTTGGGATGCGCTGATGACTTCGCCACGTTCGGATTCACCGAACCCGACGCGCGCGGACCGACGCCGCCCAATCACCAACGGGCAATTCTCGCAGCGCTAGCGACACTTCCGGCCGGACATCCACAGTGTGTGCGCACAAAAGCATGGCCCGGTCCGCTGCTGGAATCGCTCGCAGCGCACGGAGGCATCGGAGAATCGCACGAATTTCCTGACGGAAGCTGGAGGACGATCCTGCGGCGCATTCGTGAAAGCTGAGGTAACTGGACCGTGCTCGGTCGGTCTAATGGAACTGATAACGCAGGCCGACGGAGAGGAGCCAATGCGGCTCAAGTTGGAGGCCGCTCACGCGTTGATAGACTGGAATCTGAACAAATGCGAAGGCGCTGGCCTTCTGGCCAAGTTCGGCGATGACCCCAGGGCTCACATAAGCCAGCGCATCGCCAGAATTGAGGGTGTCAGCGGAGGCGCCGCGTTCGCGCCCATCCCAGCGGAGGTTCAACTCAATTGCGGGGTGAGCCAGGTCGTATTCACGTATCGGACACCGCCGTTGAAGGCAACGTTCGCCGACGGCAGATAGGAGTCGCGGTAACCTACCGCGCGGCTTTTAATGCATTCGCCGTATCTTCGCGGCTCTCGGTGAGGTGTAGCCATACGCCAGCCGCCATCAGCGCACCGGCGATCCAGACAATGAGCGCAAGGCGTTCGTGTAGGAAAATAGCAGCAACCAATGCGCCGATAAAGGGCGCGGTTGAAAAATATGCGCCGGTGCGAGCCGCCCCCACATGACGCAGCCCGACGATGAAGAATACCAAGCTAAGGCCATAGGACACGAAGCCAAGTGCGAGCGCCGCGAGGGTGCTGCCCCCGCGCGGGAAGTCCGCGCCGATCCAGTGGGCGAGCACGACGTTGACAATGCCCGCGACAATTCCTTTCAGCGCCGCGGTAGTGAAGGGATCGGCGTGCGAGACTTTGCGCGTGAAATTATTGTCGAGTCCCCAGCAGGCGCAGGCCCCGACAATCAAGAGTGCGGCGGGCGACAAATGCAGGCCGCTGCCCGTCGTCCAACTAATCGCAATGCCGCCGAGGAGTATGAGCGCGAAGCCGAGCGCGACCCGCCGGTTGACTCCCTCGCGAAAAGCGAACCATGCAATCAAGGCGGTGAACACGCCTTCGAGATTCAGCAACAGCGAGGCGCTGGCCGCTTCCGTGCGAACGAGTCCGACCATGAGCAGGACCGGGGCAACGATGCCGCCGAAAATGATCGCACCGACCAGCCACAGCCACTCGCGCCCGCTGATTCGTTCGCGGGCTTTGCTCGGATGATCGAAGAAATTCCGTCCCAACAAAATCACAGTGAGCCCCACACCCGATCCAAGGTAGAGCAGGCCCGCGAGAAGCTGCGGCGCCGTCTCGCCCACGAGCACTTTCGCGAGCGGCGGACTGACGCCGAACAGCAACGCCGCAACCAGCGCAAAGATTGGCCCCCGCGCGATTCTCATGTCGCGAGTTTCACAGACGGCAAAGCCAGCGCACGGCCAAACGAAGCTGTTTCAAAAATCCTCGCAGTCTAGTTGGCATGTTTGACCCGCCGGATCGCCGCGGTTTCGGATTGCGATCGTATCATGTCTTTCCGCCGGCGCCTTCGACGAGCATGGCACGCCGCTGGCATTCCGCATAGAGCGCATCATACATGATGAACTCACGGGAAAGAATTTGATGGTCGGTCAGCCCGATTTGCCCGAAGCCGTGAGCAATCCACCTCAACCCTTCGCCCGCGGGATGCGGTTGCGCCGGCTGCGAGTCCGCCGCGCGCACGATTTCCGCGAGCAGGCGCAGCCCAGGATCGCGCAGACCGTAATCGTCGAGAATAGCGTCGAACGTGACCAGTTCCCCGCAATGGTGGAGCTTGGCCCCAGGCGTGTCGAAAGCCGTCGCGCCGAGCCGTTCCGCCTCGGCGAAGACGCGGTCCACGGGAACGAAGAAGAATTCGGCCTCTGGATCGATGAATCGTTTGATGAGCCACGGGCAGGCCACCCGATCCACTTTCACTTTCTCACGCGTGATCCATTTCATGGTAGTGCGAGATTGGCCCACGTTACCCGTGCCGCGCGCGTACCGCGAGGCCAAGGAGCGCGGCGGCGATGACGATGATTGGCTCGGGGATTTTCTTCACCTTCCAACAGAGTAACAGGGTGCCCAGCGCCAGCAACGCGGTTGGCAGATCGATCACCGAGCGGCGGCCGAGAACAAACACCGCACCGGTGATCGCGCCTACCGCAGCGGCCGTCACGCCGTTCACAAAAGCGTGAAGCTCCGGCCGGCGGCTGTATTTTTTGAAAAAAGGCGCAGGAATGACCGTGAACAGATAACACGGCAGGAACGTACCGAGCGCGGCCACACACGCCCCGGGAAACCCCGCCACGAGATAGCCGATGAAGCCCACGGTAATCACCACCGGGCCGGGCGTGATCATCGCGACGGCGACGGCATCGACGAATTGCTGTTCATTGAGCCAGTGAAAATTTTTCACCACGCCGCCATAGAGAAACGGCACAATTGCGAGGCCACTGCCAAAAACGAACGCGCCAGCATTCGTGAAGAACAGGAAGATTTTCCAGAGTACCCCGTCCGGCCACAACCCAGTCGCAAGAAGCGCCAACGGCCACATGAGGCTTTGCGCTCTGGCCCGTGCAAGCCAAACCGGCGGCGTCTTAACGAACCACGCCACCATCCCCGCGAGCAAAAAGAGCCAGACGATTTCCGTCTCCGTGATCGCGGTCGCCAGCGCCAGCACGACGTAGATGCCCCAAAGCAGCCGATCTTTGCCAATCGTTCTTTTTGTCAGCTTGATCGCGCTGTTCGCAATGATGCCAATGACGCAAGCGCCCACGCCGTAAAACGCAGCCTGCATCCACGCCAGTTCCCCGAAACGGACATACGCCCATCCCAACGCGACGACCATGAGGAAGGAGGGCAGCACGAAGGCTAGCCCGACCAGCGTAGCGCCGAGGACCCGATATCGCACGTAGCCTAGGTAAATCGCGAGCTGCGCCGCCAGCGGCCCCGGGGCCATTTGCGCGAGAGCCAGCCCATCGTTGTAATCGGCTTCGCTGAGCCAGTTGCGGCGCTCCACCAGATCACGGTGCATGTAACCGACGAGCGCGACCGGTCCACCAAAACCGAGCGCGCCGAGTTTAAGCGCATAACGCATCAACTGCCCAAGCGTGTACTCGGTCATGGTTGCCGTAGGCGCGGAATTAACGGAAGGCTTGGAAACCATGACCTGAAAGGGGTGAGTTATTCTTCTTTCAGCCGGGCATAGAGCGCATCGAACGAGACGAATCCATGCTGGAGGATTTGCTCGTCGTTCCATCCGAGATGGCCGAGGCCTTTCAACATGCGGTCGATCCCGATAGCTTCCACCACGGCAAATTTGCCGTCGTTCAAATCGGCTTCGTGGATCATCTCGCCGAGGCGGCGCAGCGTCCGCTCGGTGAGCGAAAATCGTTTCAGCAACGTTTCGAACGTGCAGTCGTCGCCGTGATGCGTGAATTCGACATCGACCATATCATACGGAATCGCGTCGGGGTGATCCTCCGGCTTGGGCGCGAAGACGAAACGCGCCTTCGGATCGATGAACCGTTTGATGAGCCACGCCGACGCAACCCGATCGATCTCGGGCCGCGGCCGCGTCAGCCACATTTTGTTGCGGAAATCCGCAGGCTTGGCGCGAGCCGCCACGACCGACTTGGCGCGCGGTGACAGCAGTCGCTCGGCTTTGCCGAAAAGCATGAGCGCGTCTTGCGCCCGCGGGCACGAAAAGAAATCAATCCGCTGGATTTCCGCTAGTCGGCCACGCAACCGTTCCAAGGCCGCCCCAAACGCATCGCTTACCTTGCGGCGATTTGTCCGCAGGAGCTGTGTCAGCTCTGTAATGAGCGCGGAGTAATCCTCGGCACGCGCTTCGTTGAACACGGCATGAAGCCTGGGCGCCGCCATACCTTCGATCTCCGACGTGCGGACAATCGACGCCTGCCCGCCATCATCCCGAATCTGTTTGGCGATCCATTGGAAGCGCTCGTAGTGCGCCGGAGTATCCGGCAGCAGGTAGGCGGAGGTGTTCAGCGAAACTGCGCCGAGCTTTTTTAGCGTGCGCCACAGTCCGACGCGCTTGCTGCTGCCGCGGGTCTGTAACGCGTAAAGAAGGAGGAGCCAATTATCGGTCATGCAAGATTGATTTCCGCTGTAACAGGTGTTTCGTTCCCCTCATCATGTCACTCCAAAATCGGATCAGGCGCAAGGTCCTCGCTTCAATTTTCATCGGCGGACTGACTCTCGGAGCCAGCATGGTCCGCGGAGCCGAGATCGGCTTCGCGACCGACAAGATCGAATCCATCACGGGAATAAAGGGCGCAGCGACCGCAGGAGTCTTCAAAGTCTCCGCACCCCGCAACGACGTGCCGATCCTCGTGGACGGTTGGAAAATGCCGCCGTTCATGGGCCTGACCTCGTGGGCGGCGTTCACGGCCGGCAAAGGTTCCGATCTCATGGTGATGGGCGACTTCGTTCTCTTCCAAGACGAAGTTTCCGCTGTGATGAAGGCGGCATTGACCCACGGCTTGGAGGTCACGGCACTACACAATCATTTTTTCTTCGACGAGCCGCACGTCTATTTCATGCACATCGGCGGCGAAGGTGATTTGAACACGCTGGCGGGTGGCGTGAGATCGCTACTCGACGCGGTGAAGAGCGTGCGGGTGGCAGCGCCGCAACCGGCGAAATCCTTCGGCTTGGCTTTGCTGCCGGTGGAGAGCCACATCACCGCCGCTGCAGTCGAGAAGATTCTCGGCGTGAAAATTCAGGCGAACAACGGGATGGCGAAAGCGGTGATTGGTCGCACGGCGACGATGGAATGCGGGTGCGAAGTCGGAGCGGATATGGGCGTCAACACCTGGGCGGCCTTCGCCGGCGCGGACGACAACGCCGTCGTCGATGGCGATTTTGCGGTGACGGAGGAGGAATTGCAGCCCGTCCTCAAATCGCTTACCGGCTCCGGTATCAACGTCGTTGCGATCCACAGTCACATGACTACGGAAAAACCGCGCATCCTCTTTCTGCATTATTGGGGTCGCGGCCCGGCGGCAGATTTGGCCTCAAGCCTGAAAGCCGCGCTCGCGATGCAGAAGAAATAGCCGCGCGAATATGAAACCGTCGCCGGTCTATCTTTTCGTGCTCCTGTCGTCCGCCGCCGTCATCATGCAAGCTGAAACAATAAATTTCGACGACATGAAGCCAGGCGCGTTGCCCGCAAACTGGCTCGGCACCATGACCGGCAGCGGCTCGCCGCGCTGGTCCGTGGAGAAGGACGATTCGGCCCCGAGCAAGCCGAACGTTCTCAAGCAATCCGGCGAAGCGACATATCCGGTCTGCTTGAAAATCGATACCAAGTTGAAAGACGGATTTGTCGAGGTGAAGTTCAAGCCCATCGCTGGCAGCGAAGACCAGGCCGGCGGTCTCGTCTGGCGCGCCAAAGACGCCAACAACTACTTCGTCGCACGGGCCAATGCGCTCGAGGATAACGTTCACATTTATCACACCGTAAACGGGCGGCGCGTGCAGTTCGACGGCGTGGACGTTAAGGTGAAACGGGCCGAGTGGCACACGCTGCGCGTCGAGTTCACCGGGCAAAATTTCATTGTCTTTCTCGACGGCAAGAAAGTTTTGACGGCGAAA
>DAITQE010000011.1:0-5514 GCA_036833235.1 Opitutus sp. | reverse complement strand
CGAAAGATCCCACGTTCATGGAAGCGGGCATGGTCGGCATGTGGACGAAAGCCGACAGTGTGACGGCCTTCGACGATTTCAGTTACGCGGAGAAGTGACCGTGAAAATATCGACGCTCTTCCTCGTCTGCCTCGGTGGCGTCGTAACACTGCACGCACAGGCATTGAAGCTCACACGGACGATCCCGCTCCCGGGAGTTGAAGGCCGGATCGATCATATGAGTCTCGATGCGTCCGGCGCGCGGCTGTTCGTGGCGGCGCTCGGGAACAACACCGTCGAAGTCGTCGATTTGAAAGCGGGCAAGGTTACGCGCTCGATTGGCGGTCTCTCCGAGCCGCAGGGCATTCTTTACCTACCCGAATTCAATCGGCTCTACATTGCGAACGGAGGCGACGGCGCACTGCGCATTTTTGACGGCACCACGCTCGCCCTGATTGCCACCGTTAAGTTCGAGGACGACGCCGACAACGTGCGCTACGACGCGGCCGAAAAAAAGATCTATGTCGGCTATGGCAGCGGAGCGCTCGGCATCGTGGACGCCGAAAAAAACTCGGTCGTCGGCACGATTCCGCTCACCGCGCATCCCGAGTCGTTCCAAATTGAAAGGAACGGCCCGCGCATTTTCATAAACTTGCCTCGCTCGCACGACGTCGCCGTCGCGGATCGCGCGCAGAAAAAGGCGACGGGCACTTGGTCGCTCGGCTTGGTCGCCGGCAATTTCCCGTTGGCACTGGACGAGGTGAATCATCGCGCGTTCGTCGCTTGCCGTACCCCGGCGCGATTGCTGGTGTTTGATCTGAACTCAGGCCGCGAAATCGCCAAACTAGATCTTCATGGTGATTGCGATGACGTTTTCTATGACGCTACCCGCCACCAAATCTACGCGTCGTGCGGCGAAGGTTTCATCGACCTGTTTTTTCAGACCGACGCAGACCATTACGCGCTGAAGGACTCCGTCAAAACGGTCGGCAAAGCGCGCACCTGCTTTTTCGACGGCGACCGTCTTTACCTCGCGGTGCCACGACAGGGCGGAGACGACGCACGAATTCAAATTTACGAATTGAATCCGTAACTGAGAGGTCTCACTCGCGGGCCGGGCCGTCACATCGCAATTATTTCGCCAGCGACTTCAGCCGCGCGCTGAGAACCTTGATGTCGATCTCAGCAGTGACGATGGTCGCTCGCGCCTTCGCGAGTCGAACCTCCGCTTGGAGCAATTCGCGTTTCGCTTTGGACAGTTCGTCTTCCGTCTCCGTGGAGTGCCGCGGTGCACGATTGTGAGACGCCGCTGGAGCTGAATCTAGGGTTCCATTGTTCATGATGTTTTTCGTCGTTGATTGTTTTTCGCATGACCAGTCGGGCCACGCGGCCCGACTCGTTCCAAGCGCATCGCGCGGCGTCGTGAATTCAATGTCGGCGAACTACTCCGATGATGGTAGTCATGCGGCCCCCTTTGGGGGATGCGTTCAAAGCGGACTCTGAGCGGAGCGGCGCCACAATCGCGAGATGGCGCGGTCGCTTGATTATATTGTCCAGACTCTATGGTGTCGGTGCTTTCAGATTTCGCCGGATACGAAACGAACGTCTGTTTTTTTAAGCCGAAACTGGCACCTGCTTGGGGAGAACAATCTTTGTTGGCACAGATTTCGGGCACCGAATTGCATCCGCCGCAACCAAGCGATGTTGCGCTACCGATGAAAATGGGCTGGCGGTGTGGGGCGTCGTTGCCGAGCGTTGCGGTGTCACCATGAACTTGCGCGCGGTTCTCCTCTGGCTGGCGGTACCGCTGGCATTTACCCTTGGCGTTGTTTTCGGACGGCTGTTGCTTGTCGAAAAACCCGAGATTGCAATCGCTCCGCGGGCACCTGAGCCGATCGCGAAAAAGCCGTCTGTTCCCGTGTCTGTTCCGGTCGTGCCCCAGAAGGTAGTGGGCGAAGCAGCCAAGCAGCCGGCCGACACTCTGGAGCGACTGAAAATCATTTCCGAGATGAACGCGCGGCTGACCAGCAAGTTCACGATAGCACTGTTGATGGGCGAGGAGCTCAATCCGGATTTTGTGAAGCTGTTCGGACTGACGCCCGCTGACGAGGCGCGACTCAAGGGGGAGATAGCCGCGGCCAAGCTGCGCATGGCGCAACTGGAAGCGAGTCATGCGACGATCAAACCGAAAGAGAAGGGCGGCTGGGTGGTCACTGTCCCGCCGTTTCCCGTTGAGGGAGGAGAAGTGTACGACCGGTTTCAGCACGCGCTCCATGACACGCTCGGCGCCGAACGCTCCGCGTACTACGAGCAGATGTCGGTCTCTAGTTCATGGGACGGCGCCGGCTTGGGGAATTTCGGTCTTACGGATTCGGTGATCAATGTTAAGGCGATTGGTGAAGAAAAGACAACCACCAGCCAATGGGGCTCGGATCAGAACACGGGGGTGGTGACCATGCGCACCGATGCCTCTGTGGAGTACCTGAAGGCGCTGCGTCCCGAGCTGTATAAGAAGCTGGTGGCAGAGGGCTACGTGCCGGATTCGCCGTCTGGCAAATGAGATTGCCCGACGGTAGCAGATTGAACGATCGAGCTGGGGGCGTTCAGGCGGTCCATCAAGACGAAGCAGCCGGTTGAAGAGTTTAGCGCGTTGAATTTCGAGCAGATGCTCGCTGGCGCTCGAATTCTTCCAGCTCTGCCCCGTCCGTGGCGCTCCATTTTATGGGCGGTCAAGGTCGTATCGCTGCGCGATCTTTATTCCAACATGTCGGTAATGCCGAGTGGGATGAAGCGCCGAAGCGGTTGTCTCCAAGGTGGACGCGGTCATGGTGTTCTCGCTTTCTTTGACGGCTCGCTATTTTTCAATCTGAGCATTTGTGCGTTGAGCGCCACGATCACGGTGCTCGCGGACATCAGCACGGCGCCAAGTGCGGGAGTGAGCAGCACGCCCCATGCGTAAAGCGCTCCGGCCGCCAGCGGGATGGCGACGACGTTATAGCCCGTGGCCCAGAGAAGATTCTGAATCATCTTCCGATACGTGGCGCGGGAAAGCTGCACGATGGCCACGACATCGAGCGGATTGCTCCGCACGAGAATCACGTCGGCGGTTTCCACTGCGACATCGGAACCGGCTCCGATGGCGATGCCGACATCGGCCTGCGCAAGCGCCGGGGCATCGTTCACCCCGTCCCCGGTCATCGCCACCAGCACGCCCCGGGCTTGGACCTCTTTCACTTTGGCCGCTTTGTCCTGCGGCAGAACTTCGGCGAAGTATTCATCGAGACCGACCTGATCTGAAACCCATTTAGCTGTCGCCTTGTTGTCGCCCGTGAGCATCAGGCAGCGGATGTCGAGCGCCTTCAGGGCCGCGATCGCCTGTTTTGCCTCGGGTCGGACAAGGTCGGCGAGGGCGAGCGCACCTCTCAACTTTCCGTCGACCAGAATGAACACGACCGTCTTGCCTTGGGCTTGCAGCGGCTCGACGCGATTGTCCGTGAAAGTGATCTTCTGGTCGCGCAGATAACCGGGACTCACCACCTTAATGTCTTTGCCCGCGACCCGTCCCTCGGCCCCTTTGCCCGTGAGACTCTGGAAGTTTTCGACGGGCAGTTTCTTTTCGGAGGCGGCGGCGATGGCCTTGGCAATGGGGTGCGCGGAATTCGCGTCCACGGAAGCCGCGTAGGCGCGCAGCGTTTCTTCGTCAATGTCCGACGAGAGTATCAGAGTATCGGTGACGCCGAAGCGGCCCTCGGTCAGCGTGCCGGTCTTGTCGAAGATGATGGCCCGCACTTTTCGGGCGCCCTCGAAAGCCACGCGATTGCGAATGAGCAGACCACTTTTCGCGGCGAGGGCCGTGGAGACGGCCACGACCAACGGCACGGCGAGTCCGAGCGCATGCGGGCACGCAATGACCATGACAGTGACGGTGCGTTCGATCGCGAACGCGAAATCCTGGCCCACGATTGCCTGCCAGATGAAGAACGTGAGCACGCCGCCTCCGAGCGCGACAATCGTCAACCACAGCGCCGCGGTATTCGCGAGATCCTGAGTCTTCGATTTGCTCTCCTGCGCCTGCTTCACTAGGTCGATGACTTGCGACAGAAACGAATCCTTGCCGGTGCCCTTGACCTCGATGGTCAGCGAGCCCTCGCCGTTGATCGCTCCGCCGATGACCTTTTCGCCCGTCTTTTTGCTCACCGGCGTTGATTCGCCGGTGAGCATGGCTTCATCGACTGAACTCTCGCCGGACACGATGACACCGTCCGCGGGAATCTTCTCGCCGGGCTTGATCAGCACTTTGTCATTCACCGCGAGTTCGCTCAGCGGCACGTCCTTCACGTTGCCGTCGGGCATGAGCTTGTGCGCATCGGACGGCATGAGTTTGGCGAGCTCCTCCAAAGCGCGCGAAGCACCCATCACGGACTTCATTTCGATCCAGTGACCGAGCAGCATGATGTCGACCAGCGTGGCCAGCTCCCAGAAGAACATCTTGCCGGTCAGGCCGAACACCACAGCGCTGCTGTAAATATACGCAGTGGCGATCGCCACGGAGATGAGCGTCATCATCCCCGGCCGGCGCGATTTTATCTCTTCGAGAAATCCTCTGAGGAATGGCCAGCCGCCGAACCAAAAGACTGCGGAAGAGAAACCGAACAACACATAGACATCGCCGGGAAAACGAATGGCTTCGCGCAGCCCCACCAACGACTGCAGCATCGGCGAGAGGACGAGAATCGGCAGCGTGAGGATCAGCGAAATCCAGAATCGCTTCCGGTAGTCCGCCGCCATGTGGGCATGGTGATCGATGTGATCATGGCTGCCGTGCTCACGCGGCTGATCAGGGCCGGCGTGCTGCAATTGCGCTTCCGCCTCCAACCAATCCTGCTCGGCACGCCCCGGCGAATGACCTTCCTGCTCGGAAATGGCGTAAGCTCTCTTCGCCACTTGGTCGTGGGCCAGCTTGGTTTCGGACTGATTTTTGTCCCCGTGTTGGTGCTCTTTCATGGCGGGTCCTGTCATTTTCCTCGTGACGCCTCCATCAACCCAATGAGATCGGATTGTGTTCCCAAGGTGATCTTTGGTTTGTGGTCCCGTCCTTCCGGACCGGCTTTGCAGTCGACCGGAGAAGCAGAGGGGAAAGCCCAAAGGTTATAGGAAACAGCAGGACCAGTTGCGCCACCGGCAGCGCGGAAATCGCCGTCCCGGAATGCGTGGATTGATGCTCGTATATCCACGTTTATATGACGACGGTCTCCACCAACAGGCGATATCGGACAATCCAGTGTGTCGGCAATCGCGCGGAATAATCGGCGCTCTGCATGAGGCGGTCTGTCGGGGGCAATTACCGCAGCGCGGTCGTTCATGATTGCCCCATCTCTCAGGCAGATCGCTTGGCGTGGCTGCCGCCGTTCGCCGCCTCCTTCATGATTTTAACTATCGTGTCCTCCACCTCTTGAGCCACCCCTTCCAGTTGCGGCGTGTTGAACGTCGCCAGCAGAGTCGTTGGCTTCAACGTGGCCAGAATGGTTTTTCCGC
>DAITQE010000010.1:0-17781 GCA_036833235.1 Opitutus sp. | reverse complement strand
CAGCTGGTGATGTGGTCGTAGCCAGGCGCGATGTCGGTCGTGAGCGGCCCGAGCGTGTAGAATGGCGCTTCGTGGCACCACTCGAGCTGCTTGGTCATGTTTTCCGGAATGAGATGCATCGGCACGTGGCCGGGGCCTTCGCACATGACTTGGACGCCGCGTTCCCAGGCGCGCTTCGTGAGCTCGCCCTGGGTTTTGAGTTCACCGAATTGCGCGTCGTCGTTCGCGTCGGCGATGGAGCCGGGACGCAGGCCATCGCCAATGGAAAACGACACATCATAGGCAGCCATGAGATCGCAGATATCGTCCCAGTGCGTGTAGAGGAAATTTTCCTTGTGATGCGAGAGGCACCACTTGGCCATGATCGAGCCGCCGCGGGAAACGATGCCAGTCATGCGGCGTGCCGTGAGTGGAATGTAGCGGAGCAACACGCCGGCGTGGATCGTGAAGTAATCCACGCCTTGCTCGGCCTGTTCGATGAGCGTGTCGCGGAAAATTTCCCACGTAAGTGCCTCGGGCCGGCCGCCGACTTTTTCGAGCGCTTGGTAAATCGGGACGGTGCCGACGGGCACGGGGCAGTTGCGAAGAATCCACTCGCGCGTCTGGTGGATGTTTTTTCCCGTGGAAAGATCCATGAGCGTGTCGCCGCCCCATTTCACGGACCAGCGCATCTTTTCAACTTCTTCGTCGATCGACGACGCAACCGCGGAGTTGCCGATGTTGGTGTTGATCTTCACGAGGAAATTCCGGCCAATGATCATCGGCTCGAGTTCCGGATGATTGATATTGGCCGGAATGATCGCGCGGCCGCGAGCGACCTCGTCGCGCACGAACTCGGGCGTGATCTCACGCGGAATGCTCGCGCCGAAACTCTGGCCAGCGTGCTGGCGCCAGAGGGAATTGCGCGGGCCTTGCTCGGTCATTTCAAGGAGCTCACGGGCGCGCTGGAGTTTCATGTTTTCGCGGATGGCGACGAACTCCATTTCGGGCGTGATGAGGCCGCGACGCGCATAGGCGAGCTGGCTGACACGCGCACCAGGTTTAGCGCGAAGGATAGGATGGCCGGTGCGGTCGAACGCTCTCAGCGGATTACGGCGCCCCTCGGCCTCAGCCTGCGCGCGGTGCGCTTCAGAAAGATAACCGTCGTCCATCGGCTTGATTGGGCGGCCCTCGGTTTCCTCGACGTCGCCGCGCTCGCGAATCCACGCGGCGCGGATCGGCGGCAGGCCGCGTTTGGCTTCGCCGTGAAACTCCGGGTCGGCCCACGGTCCGGCGGTGTCGTAGACTCGCACCGCTTCGTTGGGCACTTCGGTGCCGTTTGGCAGGCGCGTCGGGGAGAGCGTGATTTCGCGCATCGGCACGCGCACATCGGCGCGCGAACCGGTGACGTAAACCCGGCGCGAACTCGGAAACAGGCGATGACCGGCAGGAACTTCGTTGGGAGAGGACATACGGAGGAGCTTTGTTGTGGTTGCGCCCAGCATCGCCATGGGTTCGCAAGCACCTCCGTCGTCACGGGGATTCCTGTTTTTCCTACGGCGGTGCTAACCGCTTCAGGTTCGAAGGATCTAGGGACGCGCAGTGTCCCAGTCTCAGCCCGGTGCCCCGAGCTCTCCTAAACTTTTCACCGCTTAACAGACCTCACCCGCGCGCATTTTCAACCGAAATCGCTCTCCGCGCACCGGCGGGACCATGGTCTTTTGTTTTGGAATGGTAACTTGTAGGCGCCAGCTTGCTAGCGCGATTGAAGCGCGAGCAAGCTCGCGGCCTACGACGTAGCAGATTCGCCATCAAAACGAAAGACCGTGGGAGCGCGGGCGTCCCGCCCGCTTTTCTGACCTGCGGGCGGGACGCCCGCGCTCCCAAAGAACCTCTGAAGCGTGCGCGAATTGAGAGAGTTTATTGCCCGATGCGGATTTTTCCATAGGCGTGCCACATGTCTTCGACTGCGCAATCAGGGACCAACGAGTGCCTGACGGAGGCCGCGGATGCGCGCCGCTACCTGCCGTGGCTGGTGGCGGTGGCGCTCTTCATGGAAAATCTCGATGCGACGATTGTGAATACCGCCGTTCCCACGATGGCCGCTAGTCTTCACGTCGCGCCGCTGAGCCTGAAGGGCGTTCTCACGAGCTACACACTCAGCCTTGCCGTGTTCATCCCCATCAGCGGCTGGATCGCCGATCGCTTTGGCACGCGCCGCGTCTTCCGGCTCGCAATCTGGCTTTTTCTGCTCGGCTCGCTCGCATGCGGTCTCGCGCCTAATGTCCCTATGCTCGTCGCCGCGCGAATTCTCCAAGGGATCGGTGGCGCGATGATGACGCCGGTCGGCCGACTCGCTCTCGTCCGGGCGTTTCCCCGCTCCGAAATGCTGCGCACGATGAACTACGTCATCATCCCCGCGCTGCTCGGCCCATTGCTGGGCCCGTTTACCGGGGGGATGATTGTGCATCTGACGTCGTGGCGCGTAATTTTTTTCGTGAACATCCCGATGGCGCTCGCCGGTCTCTGGATGACCAAGCGCCACATGCCGGATTATCGCGACGACGCCGTCGCTCCGCTCGATCGCATCGGCTTTTTGCTTTTCAGCAGCGGCATCGCGCTGCTGTCGTACGTCCTGGAAGTTTTCGGGGAACACCAGCACACGTCCGGGCCGATCTCCGCGATGTCCACGGTGTCGTTGCTTCTGCTCGCGGCGTACGGCTGGCACGCTCGCCGCAAAGCGACACCGCTACTCGAACTCGGCTTGCTGAAACTCCGCACGTTCCGCGTCTCTGTGCTCGGCGGTTTCGTCACGCGGCTCGGTTTCGGCGGCATGCCGTTCCTGCTGCCACTCCTGTATCAGCTCGGTCTCGGGTATCCAGCGTGGCAGGCCGGCTTGCTGACGGTCCCACAGGCCCTGGCCGCAATGGGCATGAAGGTGATCAGTCGACCAGTCCTCAAACGGTTCGGTCACCGCACCGTTCTGCTGGGAAACACCATTCTGCTTGGGCTTACGATGATGGTCTTCACGCAGATTGATCGCGGCGCGCCGCTGGTCGGGATTTTGGCGTTGAGCTTCACCCAGGGGTTTTTCGCGTCACTTCAGTTCACCTCGATAAATTCGCTGGTGTATTCTGAAATTGATGACCGAGACGCGAGCAAAGCCGGCAGTATCGCGAGCACGCTGCAACAACTCTCGCTTAGTTTCGGCGTGGCGATCGGTTCGTTGACGGCCGCCTGGTTTCTCGGACATGTCGATCAGACGATCGCCGCGCAGACGATTCCGGCCCTGCACAAGGCGTTCTTCACCCTCGGCACAATCACGATCATCTCCGCGTTCACCTTCCTCGGCCTGCGGGCGCACGACGGCAACAATATCAGCGGCCGACTTCCGCTTCCGACGCCGCGCGGCCAGGTCCGCGCCGACAGCCGCGCGGTATTAGGTGTCGAAGAACCCGCCACGACAAAGACCGACGATGGGTGAGACGTATCACGGTAAGCCGTCGCCCACTGAACCCTTCGGTCTTTCTTGGTGACGAAGAGAAAGCATGAATCTCGAGTGCTACGGCTTCATTGGCGATCTCCACACCTGTGCGTTGGTCGGACTCAACGGATCGATTGACTGGCTGTGTTTGCCGCGCGCCGACTCGAACGCCGTCTTCGCTGCACTGCTGGGTGACGAGAACAACGGCTGCTGGCAAATCGCTCCAGAGGCCCCGGTGATCCGCGCCGGTCAAACCTATCGCAAAGAAACACTGGTGCTTGAAACTGAATTCGAGACTCAGCAAGGAGTCGTCCGACTGATCGATTGCATGCCGCCGGATGGCCCGAATCGGGAAGTGATTCGCGTCGTGGAAGGCGTTCGCGGCAAAGTGCCAATGGCGATGCGCCTGATTATTCGCATGGACTATGGGCGCACTGTTCCCTGGGTCCGACACAATGGCGGCGGGCTGACCGCCGTGGCCGGTCCGGACGCGGTGGTTTTGCGCACCAACGTGCCGACGCGCGGTGAGGGGCTGTCGACCGTTGCCAATTTCAGCGTGCTTGAAGGTGAGAAGAAACTTTTCGTTCTCGCGTGGTATCCTTCGCACCTGTCGCCGCCTGAAGCGATCGACGGACTGCGGGCTTTGGAGCGAACAGAACTCTATTGGCGCGAGTGGAGTTCGCGCTGCACTTATCGCGGTGAATGGCGGGATGCGGTGGTTCGGTCGTTAATTACGTTAAAGGCACTTACCTACGCACCGACCGGCGGTATCATCGCCGCAGCCACGACCTCGCTGCCTGAGTTCATTGGCGGCGTGCGGAACTGGGACTATCGGTACTGCTGGCTACGCGACGCGACGTTCACGCTCTACTCGTTCATGGAAGCGGGTTACACCGAAGAGGCGGCGGCTTGGAGCGATTGGTTGCTGCGCGCCGTGGCGGGAGATCCGGCGCAATTGCAGATCATGTACGGAGTCGCCGGGGAGCGCACGCTCACCGAACTGGAGCTTCCGCACCTGCGCGGTTACGAGAACTCGCGCCCAGTCCGGATCGGAAACGCCGCGTCCGCGCAGTTCCAGCTCGACGTCTATGGAGAAGTCATGGACGCGATGCATCTCGCGCGAAAAGTTGGCCTGCATCCGGGACCGGATTCATGGAGTTTGCAGCGGCATCTTGTGCAGTTTGTAGTGGAACACTGGGATGAACCTGACGAAGGAATCTGGGAAATTCGCGGGCCGCGGCGCCATTTCACCCACTCGAAAATCATGGCGTGGGTGGCGCTCGACCGAGCCGTCAAAGCCGTTGAACAATTCGCACTCGATGGTCCGTTGGAGACGTGGCGCACGACGCGGCAGGCGATCCACGACGATGTTTGCGCCCGCGGATTCAACGGAAACCTTCGCGCTTTTACGCAGTACTACGGCTCCGAGTTGTTGGATGCCAGCGTGCTGATGATGCCCTTGGTGGGTTTTCTGCCAGCTACTGATCCCCGCGTAGTCAGCACGATCGAAGCGATTCAGCGTGAGCTCGTGATCGATGGTCTCGTCTATCGCTATCATCCCACGAAGTCGGTGTCGGTCGATGGCTTGCCTCCCGGCGAAGGCGCGTTTCTCCCCTGCTCTTTCTGGCTGGTCGACTGTCTCCATTTGATCGGACGCGAGACCGAGGCGCGCCGTTTCTTTGCCCATCTTATCGAGATGTGCACCGATCTCGGCCTATTGGCGGAAGAATATGATCCATCGCAGCGTCGGCTGGTCGGAAACTTCCCGCAGGCGTTCTCGCATGTCGGTTTGATCAATACCGTCCAAAATCTTTCGCGCCACCGCGAAGGCCCCGCAGAACTTCGCAGCAAAGAAAGCGGAAGCGGCGAAGAACCCCAACAGGCCAACGCGGCCCCATCAACCGGGCGATGAGTCAAAATATTGTTTCACTCACATCGGCCATCCGTTGCCCCCGCGACGGAAAAATCTGGCTGGAGGCTAACCCGCTCGCGCAACATTAACGCGGATACGTGCATTGGCTGCTGACCAAGTCGTCCCAAAGGTTAAAGCAAAGAAAAACAAATCATGGTGCGCACATTGACGCGGCTTACACACAAAAGTTTGCGACCGTCGCAGAGGCCTCGGTTAGTTGTCAAAAACCGGACGCCGACTACGTTAAGCCATGAGTAAAGCATTCGTACGCGAAACAGATTCCGACGTGGCACCGGACGACGAAGTCCCGGTGTCACTGTTGCCGAACGGTGCGAAGAACTAACTGACACCGTCCGGCGCAAAGCGCCTGCATGATAAAAAAACGGGCCGGGGACCGACTAAAACTGAGAACTCCTTTTGGTGAGAGGGAACTTGAAGTGCTGCACGTAGAGTATTGAGCCGTGGCCAATTCCCTCGTCGATCCGGAACGTCGGTTGCAATTCGGACCGATCCCTAGTGAATTTTCTCACAGTGCCTGCCGCATCGCATGAGTCTTCGCCGGACATAGTAATCGTCGGGGCCGGACCCAACGGGTTGACCGCCGGTGTGCTCCTCGCGCGCGCAGGACTGGCAGTGCACATTGTCGAGGCCTCCGCGACTCCGGGCGGCGGCTGCCGCTCTGGGCCACTGACCCTGCCCGGGTTTGTGCACGACGTCTGCGCGGCCGTGCACCCGATGGGCGTGCTGTCTCCGGTTTTCCGTGACATCGGTTTGGAAAATTTCGGCCTGCAATGGGTCAATTCGCGCGTTCCGCTGGCACATCCTTTACCCGATGGCAGTGCTGCGATGCTAGACCATTCATTGGCCGCGACCGCGGAGCGCCTCGGTTACGACGGGGTTGCGTGGGAGCGGATGCTCCGCCCATTTGCAAACGAGGAATTCGTCCAATCGTTACTGCGCCCGGTCTGGTATCCTGGATACGGTTCGCTGATCCGGAAAGCCCGCTTTGGCCTGCTGGCTCTGCGCTCGTGTGAGAGCGTCGCTCGCAGCGGCTTTCGGGGCGAAGCGGCGCGTGCGCTCTTTGCCGGCTGCGCAGCGCATTCCGTGGTGGCCCTCGACCGTGCCGGCACGGCATCGTTTGGTCTGATACTTGCAGCGGTCGCGCACACGATTGACTGGCCCTGTGCGCGTGGCGGCTCGCAGGCGATTACTAACGCCTTGGTGCGCGCGTTTGAAAGTCACGGCGGAGTTCTTAAACTCGGACAACGCGTTTCGACGATTCGCGAGCTTCCACCAGCACGCGCGATTCTTTTCGATCTCAGCCCGCGACAGGTCGCCCGAATCGCCGGTGACGCGCTGCCGACGGGCTATCGTTCGCGCATCGAACGGTTCCGTCATGGCCCAGCCGTTTTCAAACTGGACTGGGCGCTGCGCTGCCCGATCCCGTGGCACAACGCGGAGTGTCGCGCTGCCACGACAGTTCATGTCTGCGGTTCTTTCGAAGACGTGCTTCGCTCCGAAGCGGACGCCACGAACGGTCGTGCACCGGAACGCCCGTTCGTCTTGGTGGCGCAGCAGTCGCTGATCGATTCAACCCGTGCGCCGGCTGGCCAGCACACCGGCTGGGGCTATTGCCATATCCCCAATGGCTCTACGGAAAACATGACCGATCGGATCGAGGCGCAGATCGAGCGTTTTGCCCCCGGCTTCCGCGACTGTATCCTTGCGCGCCACACGGTAAGTCCTGCCGACCTGGAAGCATACAATCCGGCGATGATCGGTGGCGACATGGCTGGCGGACAAAACAATCTTACTCAGTTTCTATTCCGCCCGGTTCCGCGGCTGAACCCCTACCGAACGCCCAATCCGCGGCTGTTTCTGTGCTCCAGCTCCACGCCGCCGGGTGGCGGCGTCCACGGCATGTGCGGTTATCACGCGGCCCAAACTGTGCTCCGCAAATTGGGCCTGCCTACGTCGAACCAACGAGACTAAAGGACGGTGTCACTCGGCGGCGAAACTGCATGAGCGACGCGTTTGCGCGGACGTTGCTTCGTGGATTTCGTGAACGCGGGGCCAGCTCTTCACGAGACCGTCGTTGTGCACACTTCAAAACGCGAAAAACCGGTCACCGTGATCGGCCTGTTCATCGGGGGGATTGTTGTCCTGCCGTTGACGAGCAAAACGCCGATCGCGGCGGGCCGCTCCGCCAGCCAGGACGGACCAGCATTCGTCCGGCGCGAATCACGAGTGACTCGAGACTACTGAACCCGATGAATTCAATGACAGCCACAGATCAACCCGGCACGGCAGAGCCGTATTGAGATCCGATATTCCGGCGCCTGTGGTCTGAGCCGTAACCAAGCTAAATTTAGCAAAGAATCCTCTCGGCTCGAACATTCGGGCTGAGCGAAAAAAACGTCTCGCTGGTTGATCGCTCGAAACAGCGCGATAACTTGCGCTCGCGTCGCACAATGGCTCCGGACACGGCTTTTTTCGAGATCAACGTTATTGGAGGACATTATGGCTCCGCCGACCACCTCACCTGAAATAGAAACCGAGGAGTTCTCACTTCCGCTCTTCGTTCTCACTGTCCTCGCAACGCTTGCCGGTCTGCTTGCCGCGCTCCGTCTCTTCGCGCCAGACGTATGGGCGGAACAATTTCTTTCACCGCTTTGGAAAGCTGCCGTCGTCTTTCTGACGATCAGTTTCGTGAACTGCATTCTGGAGTATTTTTTCCATCGCTACGTGTTACACATGCCCGCAATTCCGTTTCTGCGCCGGCTCTATCGACAACATACGTTGCATCACGCCCTCACCCGCATCGCGCGGAAATCCACGCACGACGGGCGTGGAATTCTTTTCATTGAAAACAAATTTCCAATCATCGAGCCCGAGCAGACCGAAGCATCGTTCTTCCCCTGGTATTCGCTGACCGTATTTGCCGTCGTGCTGTCGCCGCTGCTCGCATTGCTGCAATGGCTGTTCCCGTCATTTCCGTGGTTTCTGGCCGGATTTTCCGCTCTGGCGCTGTCTCTTTCTCTTTATGAGATTCTTCACGCGATCAACCACTGGCCATTCGAGAAATGGGAGCCGTTGATCAGCCATCCACGATGGGGCATACTCTGGCAACCAGCCTATGCGTTTCATCTGCGTCATCACGCAGTCACGGACTGCAATGAATCGATTTCAGGTTTTTTCGCGCTACCGGTGGCCGATTGGATTTTCGGCACATGCGTAATCCCGAAGACGATGTACGCTGATGGCGAAGAGTGGACACCGGACAAATTTCGCAGTCCTCGGCCGCGATGGTTTATCCGCCGGCTCGATACGTGGGCCGAGCGCGTTGTGCAGCGTCGGCGGACACGGGCCACGACGGACCGCACATCACGGGTCGAAGTGGCGGACCCCGTACCGACGCCGCCCGTCGCTCGCGTTTATAGCCGTGGCGAGGAGATCGCAAATTGGGTGACGCACGGACTCGGTCTCGCGTTGAGTATCGCCGGCCTCACCTTGTTGATCGTTTTTTCCAGCGCCCGCGGCGATGCGTGGCACGTGGTGAGTTTCACCGCCTTCGGGCTCACGTTGCTGACCCTCTACACCATCTCGACGATCTATCACACGCGCCTCAACGAGCGGACAAAACTGATTTTTAGAAAACTCGATCACGCCGCGATTTTTCTGCTGATCGCCGGCACGTACACACCGTTTCTTCTCACGAATCTGCGCGGCCCGTGGGGCTGGACTTTGTTTGGCGTCATCTGGGGCCTCTGCGGCGCTGGCGCGGTGTTTCAACTTTTTTTCGGCGCACGCTACCAACTTACCTCGACCCTGGCTTACCTCTTCGTCGGCTGGCTGATCGTAGTGGCACTCCAGCCTTTGATTGCGAATGTTCCGCACCGTCGTGAACTGTGGCTCCTGCTCGCCGGCGGGCTCTGCTATACGGTCGGCGTTGTTTTTTATCTGTGGCGTCAACTGCGTTATCATCACGCCGTGTGGCACACGTTCGTGCTGGGTGGAAGTACGTGTCATTTTCTAGCCGTGCTGCTTTTTCTCCTGCCGCGGGCTGCGTGATTTCATTTCGCAAACACACCTTAGCGCAGCTTCTCCGCGTACTTTTCCTGGATGTCCGTGCTGATGAACGTGCTCAGACCGCGTCCGGCTTTGGCGAGCGCTTTCATCGTTTCTACCTCGATACGCCCCGGAATGTTGTAGTCGTACCGAAAAGTCGCTCCGCCCTGAAACTGCACGACGATCGACTCTTTTCCAATCTGGTAAGCAACCACTTCAGAATCACCCTTGCGATTGAGGTAACGTTCCATCCGGGAGATCTCCTGCTTCAGAGGCGCATGGGGTTTCGTCGCACGACAGCGTCGACGAGCGGAAGTTCGCAACGCGGTCTTTGTTGGGGAGCGGGTTTGACCGAGAGCAAAGAACCGACTGTCGGTCAGCGGGCGCAAAAGACCGCGAACAGGCCTTCACCCATCCAGAAACCGGGCGCTCACGTCGTAACCGCGACTAAACGTGAAACTGCTCCGAAATAATTTTATCGTCCTTCACGTCGTAAACGCAGAGCTCGGTCATGTTCATCCGGCCCTGGCCTTTAAATGTTGCATCCAATTTCATCGTACAGGCGAACGAGCTGCCCGCAACCAGAGGATCCGACACCGAGAGTGCGTGCATCGTTTCGATTCCCGCGTCGAACTTTCGGCCCTTCTCAATGATCGCAGGTAAGCCTCGCGTCTCCTTCTCGAAGCCAGGCGTCGCATGAGGTTCGATGCTGATGGCGTCTGCCGCGTATAATTCCTTTTGCGCGGCCTCCCATTTCTTTTCCCGACACAGTGTGACCAGACGTTGGGCCGTTTCTTCAATTTTCATAGGACAGGATAACGAGGGGTGGAGTTTCCAGGCGACATCATCGACGCGGTCAAACGGATTGCCTGGCGAAGATTCGATTCGACACCGACAATCGTACTTCGTTCACCGCCCACGTCAGCGGGTCACCTGGCGGTTTCGCAGCCACGCGCGGGTTTCCCTCACGAACGAGTTTCCCTTGTGGATTTCGCGAATCGCATCGGGCACCTCCAGCAGAGAGCTGGTTTTTGCGATGTACCCATGCGCTCCACTCGCGAGTGCATCCTCGACTTTGTACTCATCCGCCTCGCTGGAAATAATCAGCACCTTAGTGTCGGGCAGTACACGGAGAATCTGCCGGGTCGCTTCGATTCCATCGAGCTCAGGGATCGAAATATCGATCAAAATCGTCGACGGCTTGTGCTTACGCGCGAACTCGACCGCTTCACGTCCGCTCGTTACTTCACCGATCACTTCAATATCCTTCTCGAAGTCCAAGAGCAATCGAAGCCCCCGCCGAACGGCGCCATGCTCCTCGGCAATCAAAACTCGAATGTCGGTCGAGAAAGCGGAACAACGTGGCGCTGTGATGTCCATTCTGGCTCGAGTATAACCGCTCACCCGCCTGTCGTGGAATCGGCGCCATCATGGGCCGAATGCTCGGGGTTCGATGTGGAAGCATTACCTGCTTCCTCATGATAGCGTGATCGGGGAAACCCGTGCAGGAGCCGCCCCCTTGCTCAAACGTGTCGAACCCGAATAGTTCGCACTCAAATCCACCAAGGCATGGATTCGACAACGACACTGATATGTCGGGGCCGTCGATCGATTCCGAAGGACTTGGTCAACCAACCCACCAAACAAGCGCTGGCGCATTTCCAAGCCTAGCCGGACTCATGCAGTCACAACGCAAACCTGACCCACACGCCGGCGGCCATAGCCAGACTCGACGACAGCAATGTGCCGATCAGCACGTATTCCGCGAATCCCCGATTTTCCAACTCCTTGAAACGCGTGAATCCCTTCGCGGCCAGGGTGAATCCAATAGCCCCATACTGACCACTGAGCACAAACGCGTAGATCAAAACACGTTCGAGCAGACCGATGACGCGGCCCCGATTAAATTCGTTCGCATCGATCCGGCCATCGCCGAGAGCAATTGTCCCCGGTTTGATTTGAAGGCGACCGAGGAGCCATCGAACGAGCAGGTTGGCTTCGTTGGCCGCCAGCAGGAGGCCGAGCAACATTTTCAGCCCCCGCGTCGTGGTCAGTCGCAGCAACTCCGCGCCGATCGTGCTCCAGGAGGCAATCCAGTTTCCGCCATCGGCAAGTTCCGCTCTAAAATGCACCCCACCGGCATTCGAAAATAGAATACTGAACGCAACGAGCTGTAGCATTCCCCACAACAGACGCGCTCCGCTTCGATCCCTCATTCGCTTCTCCGCCAAAGCGGCGATCGCGTTGAACGCGAGGATGGCCACTGCCGCCCACATCAGGAACGCGTGCGGCTCGAACAACGCCAGCGCGAGTAGCTCGACAATCGCCTTGCCCGCCCAACGCCCCGCCCCGACTAACCCATCGGCGAGCAGAAGCCGCAGGCGCAACAGCAAGACCAGATTCGCGAAAAATAAAAATTCAGTCGTCATCATGACCGCAGAGCCCGCCCCATCGCTTCAGTCAGTTCATGGCAAATCCCCACCACGTCGTCGAGCGCGGCGGCGCGAATGTTCTTATAAATCGCCACGCGCGAAATCTGCAGCCCGTCCTCGATTTCCCGGACCGCCTTCCCGCGAAGCAAACCTTCGAGAATCAACAAACGATTCCGGCTCCACATCTCGAGTTGATGCGACAGCAGGTTCAGAACGTAGGTGGAAAGCCCCCATGCCTGGCTCTCCGTACCGGCGATTCGCAGCAGACACCCGTCCTCTTTCAAGGCGGAGAGCGCGGCTCTGGCCTGGTGGAAAACCGGGCCATCCATGCCAAGCGCTTGCTCAGGATTGATGCGCGTCGTCAGGTCGCCAACGCTGAGCGCAAATCGGGCGCGGACGGGATGAATCTCCGCCATTATTCCAATGACGTCGGCGAGAAGACTGTCAGCCTTGCGATAAACCGCCTGAAATTCATCGCCCAGCGTGAGCGTATACGGTGAAGCGAGACTCGACGCTCGCTCACTTGTTTTTACGAGGATGTGCGTGACCTTCCGTTGAAACACCGCGCGTTGCGGGACTTTCCGGGAAGCGACAAGATCGGCAATGACCGCAATGACTTGCATCGGAGCACCGATGAACCAAATCAGTTCATTAATCAAGTAGTAAACTGTTTTGGTTTACAAACGCCATAATGAACCAGTTCGGGCCACAGCAAAGGGGCCTCACATTTACCTTTTACCTCCCGACTGTCCAAGTGCATCCTACAGCCATGACGCCCCGTGCTCGCGCCCACTTCCAGAAGACGCTCGCTGACATCGAGACTGCCGGGTTGTTCAAACGCGAGCGCACGATTCTCACGCCACAAGGCCCGCGGATCAGCGTCGGTGACGGTCCGCCGGTGCTAAATTTTTGCGCCAACAATTATCTGGGTCTCGCCGATCACCCCGAAATCATCGCCGCGGCGCATGCCGCCTTGGACCGTTGGGGCTATGGGCTTTCGTCGGTTAGGTTCATCTGCGGCACGCAGGAAATACATCGTGAGCTGGAGGCAAAGTTAAGTGCGTTCCTTGGGACCGAGGACACGATTCTCTACACCTCGTGCTTTGACGCCAACGGCGGGGTTTTCGAGAGCCTGTTATCTGCCGAAGACGCGGTGATCAGCGATGAACTCAACCACGCCTCCATCATCGATGGCATCAGGCTGTCGAAAGCGCAACGCTATCGCTACCGCAACGGTGATATGGCTGAGTTGGAAACTCGCCTAAAAGAAGCGGACGCGGCCAACGCTCGTTTCAAGGTGATCGCGACGGACGGCGTTTTCTCGATGGATGGATATATCGCGAACCTGAAAGCGATCTGTGAGCTAGCGGAAAAATACGGAGCGCTGGTTCTGGTTGATGATAGTCACGCCGTCGGATTCCTCGGCCGGACCGGACGCGGCACGCATGAGTATCACGACGTACTTGGGAAAATTGACATTATTACCGGTACGCTCGGCAAGGCGCTTGGAGGAGCTAGCGGCGGCTATGTCAGCGGCAGAAAAGAGATCGTCGCGCTGCTGCGCCAACGTTCACGGCCATATCTTTTTTCCAACACGCTTGCTCCGGCGATCGCCGCCGCATCGATCACCGCTCTGGATCTGGTCACTCGCTCGACCGAACTGCGAGACCGTCTGGCTGAGAACACCGCCTACTTTCGCGCCGGGTTGGTCAACGCTGGACTTACGATCCGTCAAGGGACTCATCCGATTGTCCCTGTCATGCTCGGCGACGCGTCGCTTTCGCAAAAATTCGCGGCGCGCATGCTCGAACGTGGCGTTTACGTTGTCGGTTTCTTCTACCCTGTCGTACCACAGGGCGCGGCCCGCATCCGGACTCAGGTGAGTGCCGCGCATAGCCGCGCAGATCTGGATTTCGCGATCCAGGCGTTCGCGCAAACGAAAACCGAATTTGGTCTCTAAACACTTAGTTGGGGCGCGTACTTGAAAAAACCACGCTTGTTTCACCGCTGTGCCGTCGCATCGTTTTCGGCACGAGTCTACCGTCTATCTTGCCAACGATGAAAACCGTCAAGCTCTCTGCATCAGCTTTGAAGCGCCTCGAAAAAGCTGCGCGGCATGCCGCGAAAACGTCGTATTCGCCGTATTCACATTTTCCCGTCGGTGCCGCCGTGCTCACGTCCTCCGGCGGGATTTTCACCGGCTGCAACGTTGAAAACGCCTCTTACGGTCTCTGTAATTGCGCTGAGCGCACGGCGATTTTCAGCGCCATTTCAAGCGGCGAGCACGGCATCGACGCGGTGGTCGTCTATACCGCGACTTCGACCGCGAGTTCACCATGCGGCGCGTGTCGCCAGGTCATAAACGAATTTGGGCCCAAGGCGCTGGTCGTGAGTATATGCGACAGCAAGGACCGAATTGAGTCCGATCTCGGAAAGCTCCTTCCCGCGGCATTCGGTCCGCGGAACCTGCAGTGATTACCAATCGTCCTCAGCTTTCAGCCTTTTCGATCAGCTAGACCGTTGCGAAAAAGTCCCGGACCGTGGCCTGAACTTGGTCGCGAGGAACATCAACTTCCGTCCGATTCGCGAGGTCGCGAAATTTGACGACGTTCTTGGCGAGTTCGTCGGCTCCGTAGATTAGCGCCAGCTTGGCACCGGAATCGGCTGCCAATTTGAATTGTTTTCCAAATCCGACCTCCTTCAACGGATACTCGGTTTTGAAACCGGCTGCGCGCAACGCATTCACATCCGCGAACGCTACTCGCCTTTCCGCCTCACCGCCGATCACGCAGTAAACGTCACACGCCTGCACGAACGACGGCATCAATCCTCGAGCCTCGAGGAGCAGACCCAGCGTCACGTCGCCAATGGCAAAACCAATGGCCGGTAAATCCGGTCCGCCGAGCTTCGCAACCAAATCGTTATAGCGGCCGCCTCCCGCGATGGCGCGCAACTCTCCTTTGCGATCAAACGCCTCGAAAACAAAACCCGTGTAATACGCCAAGCCTCGGACGACCCCGAGATCCACTTGAATATAGGAGCTAAGGCCCATCGATTCCAAACCACCCAAGAGTTTACGCCAATCAGCAAGCCGAGCCGTGAGGTCCGCACTTCCAACGGCTGCGAGCGTCTGCGCGAGGTCAGCGAGAGTTTTGATTTGAAGAAAGGCCAGAATCCTGGCCTTCAAAGCCGGTTCAAGCGGACCAAACTGTTGAACGTACGGCGCGAAGGCGTCGTCGCCCGCCTTTTCAAATTTATCGACCGCTGAAAGCACAGCGCGAATCCGGACGTCATCGAGACCGAGCGCTTCAAGGTAGTAGAACCAGAGGTTTCGATCGCTCAGGCGAACGTAGAAATCCTGCTCAGTCAGTCCGAACGCGCGCAAGCATTGGATCAGCAGAGCGATCAGTTCGATTTCCGCTTCAGTGCCGGCCTCCGCAAACAGGTCTGCGTTGAACTGGAAGAAAGCTCGTTCGCGGCCTTTTTGGGCGCGTTCGTATCGGTAATATTCTGCAATGCTAAACCATTTGATCGGCCTTTTCAGAGCGTTCGCCTTGGCGCCCACCATGCGGCAGACGGTCGGCGTCATTTCCGGTCGAAGGGCGACCTCGCGCCCGCCCTTGTCGGTAAAGTTGAACAGCTGCGCCTCTATTTCGTCCCCTGATTTCGTTTTGTAGAGTTCAAGCGGCTCAAGCACCGGCGCATCGTACTCGGCAAAGCCAAATACATTGGCGGTTTGGCGCCACAACCGGAAAATATGATTACGGCGCGCAAACGCTTCGGGATAGAACTCGCGGAAACCAGGAAGAGACTGGAACGTGGCCATCAGCCCGAAAATGGGGAAGCTGATGGAGCCAGCGCGATGCTAAACTTAGCCGTCAAACGAGAAGAACGCGGTCGCACTGACCGCGACAACCCATTCGACAAACTCCTCGCGTGAGGCGCTCCTCTTCAGAGCTTCGTCAAATCGAGTTTCTTGAGTTGCTGCTTCAGGATCTTGCCAGACTTGAATTTCACTACCGCACGTTGCGGAATGACAACCTCAGCCTCGGGCTTATTGGGGTTTCGACCGATACGTGCTTTTCTAACTTGTACTTCCAAGACGCCGAAATTGCGCAACTCTACATTTCGACCTTCAGCCAGAGCCTTCTGGATGATATCGAGCGTAAGCTGGACCGATTCGACTACCTGCTTTTGCGGAAAGCCCGTCTTCTTATAGATTTCCAACACGATCTCGCGTTTCGTCAGATTGGTGGACATATGATTTCCTTTGGTTTTTCTAGGCGCCGTTGGTTTCGGTCTAAATGATTTTCACATCTGCAATTGCGTCAACTACTATGAAACGTTTTCCAACAGTTTAGGGCGATCCCCGAGCAACGACCCACCAACCGCCCCATGCCGGATCCGATCGCTGTCAACTCCATGTTCGCCCGCATCGCTCGTCGCTATGACGTGGCGAACCGCCTTCTTAGCTTGGGCATGGACCGATGGTGGCGCGCCCGTCTGGTTAAACGCGCTGCGACTCCCGTTCCGAACGACGCGCTCGATTTGGCAACGGGGAGCGGCGATGTCGCCTTCGCTCTCGCGCGCAAACTCCCGCCGTCGACTCGTATCTGCGGTATGGATTTTTGCCAACCCATGCTGGACGAAGCCGACATCAAAAAAGCTGCCACCGGCGACCGTTATCGTAACATCGAATTCAAACCCGGCGACGGCATGTCATTGCCGGTTCCCGATCAGAGTGTCGATGTACTTACGATTTCATTTGGCCTCCGCAACATGGCGGATCGACACAAGTCTCTGACCGAAATGCGGCGCGTGCTGCGCCCGGGAGGCAAGCTGCTCGTGTTGGAATTTTCCCAACCGCAGCCGTGGTTTCGGCCATTCTATTTTTTCTATCTCCGGCACATCCTGCCCAAACTGGCTGGCATTATCACGGGAGATCGCGCCGCTTATGATTATCTCAATCGAACGATCGAGCAGTTCCCCAATCGCACGGCTTTGACGGGCGAGCTGCAACGTGCCGGTTTTAATCACGTCACTGCCATCAGTATGACATTTGGAATCGTAGCCCTCCACGAAGCGCAACGCTGACCTCTCTACGGCGCGCGCTCGATCGGAATCCCTCGCATCTCACGCTGCTTAAGGTTCAGTCGTCAGCTGAATGATTTGCCGCAACCGCAGGTGCTCGTCGCGTTAGGGTTTTTAATCTCAAAGCCCTTACCGTGTAGACCGTCGTCGAAATCGATCGTTGAGCCGTCGAGATAGGCAAGGCTCGCAGGATCCAGCAGCATTGGCACTCCTTCGCTCTCGAGCTGTACGTCATCCGGCTTCGGAGCATCAAAGGACATTCCGTACTGGAACCCCGAGCAGCCGCCAGATTCCACAAAAACACGAAGCGTCTTGTCCGGAGTTGGGAGCTCAGCGTGCATGGTGCGAACTCGGTCAGCGGCTCTAGGAGAAAGCGTAATCATGAGCGGAAACTACGTTCCGCCGACGCGCTGTCAATTGGCGCCGTCACGTCATACAGCAATTTTCGGGCCGAATTCAGATTGAATCCTTGCAAGCCGCGCTTGCGGCCGATGTGATTCGCTCAGAAACCGATTTTCTCCGCACGCCTAAGACCAAAAACACCGCGCTGTCTGATCAACCAATTCTATGAGCGGGCCTTCCTTTAGCCACGATCTCCGCCAGCGGCAGACGCAGTCCCTCGTCCTTGCGCCGCAGCTCCGGCAATCGCTGAAGATTTTACAGGTGGCAGCGCTGGATTTGCGTTCGGTTATCCAAGAGGAATTGCAGGCGAATCCGACTTTGGAAGAGCTTCCCATGGATGGCGAGAGCATCGATAAGCCCACCGACGCCGACGGCACTTCAGGGGATGGCGTATCGGCAGACGGCTCATCAGG
>DAITQE010000009.1:0-18179 GCA_036833235.1 Opitutus sp. | reverse complement strand
GGGCCCGCTTTCTCGATGGCAACCGCGCCTACAAACTTCTCACCGACCAGCTCCGGCTCGTCAGCAATCAGAAAACGAACTATGAAAAAGGCGGCGGTACGTATCCGAATCTCTTCGACGCGCATCCGCCTTTTCAAATTGACGGCAACTTTGGCTGCACCGCGGGCCTCGCGGAACTTTTTCTCCAGAGTCACGACGGCGCCGTGGATCTGCTGCCCGCCTTGCCCGACGCATGGCCGCAAGGATCGGTATCCGGACTGCGCGCACGCGGCGGCTTCGAACTCGCCGGGCTGACGTGGTCCGCCGGAAAACTCACTGGAGCCGAAATCGTCTCCCATCTCGGCGGAGACCTTCGCGTGCGCTCGCGTGTGCCGCTTGCACGCGCTGACGGCATCGCACTCGCCATGGCGACTGGCGAAAATCCAAATCCATTTTTCTTCACACCGCCTGCACCGGCCCAGCTCATCTCGCCGGAAGCCAAGCTCGCGCCGTTCGTGCTCCCCGCCGAATACAGTTACGATGTCCCGACGCGCGCCGGCGAAACCATCGCGCTCGTCGCCGCAACGGCGAAGTAGTGTACCGCAACCTGCCGCGAAGTGCGTGCGAGTCTATGCACGCGCCGGTTGGAATTATTTACGCGATCGACCCACGCAGGCGGAACCATCGATGAAAACTAATTTACGCGGCCGGATTCGCCCGGCTGAGTAGCAACGTCATGCCGTGTGGCAAAGAATCTCAATCCTTGGACATCGACTCGCGTTGACGGAAACAGGCTCGCATGAGACTATTTGGATCTTTTCCGAACCCGGGTCGGAAAAGATGCGTCATACCCTCGCACTCTCCGTCTGTTTGTCCCAATGAAAAAACTCCTGTGCCTGTTGTTTTGCCTCGCAACGTCCGCCTTTGCCCAGAAATGGGAAGGTCTCGCGCTCACTCCGCCGATGGGGTGGAACAGCTGGAATACGTTCGCAGATAAAATCAGCGAAAAGGTCGTGCGCGAAACTGCCGACACGATGGAGGCGAATGGCATGCGCGACGCCGGCTACGTCTATATCGTAATCGACGATACATGGTCGAAAAAAGAACGCGATGAGAACGGCAACCTGGTGCCTGATCCGGTGAAATTTCCCAGCGGTTTAAAGGCGCTCGGCGACTATCTCCATTCGAAAGGATTCAAGTTCGGCATCTACAGCTGCGCAGGAATGAAAACGTGCGGCGGTTATCCGGGCAGCTGGGGCCATGAGTTTCAGGACGCGCGCTCCTTCGCGTCGTGGGGCGTGGATTATTTGAAGTACGACTGGTGCGATCACGGCACGGCGGATGCCCGCGACGCCTATAAACGCATGAGCGAAGCCCTTCGCGCCGCCGGGCGGCCGGTCGTGTTCAGCCTTTGCGAATGGGGCCAGAACAAGCCTTGGGAATGGGCGGCAGACGTCGGCCATCTTTGGCGGACGACCGGCGATATTTACGACTCATACGATGGTCGCAAAGGATGGGCGTCCGGCTGGAAACTTTTGCTCAACGCGCAATATGATCTCGTGGCGAATAATGGACCGGACGGCATCGCGAAATATGCCGGCCCCGGCCATTGGAACGATCCCGACATGCTCGAGGTTGGCAACGAAGGTCTGTCGCTGGCGGAATCGCGCGCGCATTTCAGCTTCTGGTGCATGCTCGCCGCGCCACTCATGGCGGGCAATGACGTGCGTCACATGAGCCCGGAAATCCAAGAGATTCTGACGAACAAGGATATCATTGCGATCGATCAGGACGTGGCTGGCAAAGAGGGCTTTCGCGCACTCTCCGAACCTGCGACGCAGACGGAAATCTGGGTCAAGGAACTCAGCAACAACGAGTGGGCCGTCGCGATGTTGAACACCGGGACGGCGGCGGCAGATCTCACGGTGCACTGGGACAAGCTCTGGACCATCCATGGGAAATTCAACGTGCGTGATGTGTGGGCGAAGAAAGCCATCGGCGACAACGCCAAGCCGTACACAGCCCGCGTCGAATCGCACGACGTCGTGGTCTTCCGTCTGACGCCGGCGCAGTAAACGAAGACTTTTCTACCATGCGTGCTCTCTGGTTTCTCTCCATCACCGCTCTCGTCCTCTCGACGAGTGCGTCTCCTGTGGTCGCCGTTACGCCGATTACTCCCGTGCCGCCGCAGGCGGTGCTGCGTGTCGCCGCGGTTCAAGTACGCGTCGTGCTTGATCACCGCGACTGGACGTACCAGATCGGCGAGACGCCGAAGTTCAGAATCTCAGTCGTGGCGGACAACGAGCCGATCGACAACGCGTCGGTGACCTACGCGATCGCGCCAGACATGGTCCAAGGAGAAACTAAGATGTCCTCCGTGCCGTTGGACGGCCTCGTCGTCGAGGGTGGTTCGATGAAAGAGCCGGGTTTTCTGCGCTGTATCGCGACGGCGCAGATTGCAGGTCACACCTACAGAGGAATCGGAACCGCGGCGTTCGCGCCGGAGAAAATCGTACCGTTTCAGGAGGAGCCGAAGGATTTCGATGCGTTTTGGAAAGCGCAGCTCGCGGAATTGGCGAAGATTCCAATCGAGCCGCTCCTCACGTATCTGCCCGACTCGAGCACGGACGAGGTGAACGTTTATCATGTTAGCTTTCGCACCGTTGGCCCGGCCTGGACAAAAGTGCCCGCCCGCATTTACGGCATCCTGTGCGAACCCAAAACGCCGGGAAAATATCCGGCCGTGTTGAAGGTCCCTGGTGCTGGCGTGCGACCCTATTTTGGCGACAAGGGGCTCGCGGCAAAAGGCGTGATCACGCTCGAAATCGGCGTGCACGGCATTCCGGTCAACATGCCGGAGAATGTTTACGACGTGCTGGCCGCTGGAGCGTTGAACGGTTACTGGACCTACAATCTCGATAATCGAGAAACGTTTTACTACCACCGCATTTATGTGAGCTGCGTGCGGGCGAACGATTTTTTGACCTCGCGCGAAATGTGGGATGGCAAAAATCTGCTCGTGATGGGTGCGAGCCAGGGCGGTCAGCTTTCGATCGTGACCGCCGCGCTGGATGCGCGTGTCACCGGCCTGGCCGTGACGCATCCAGCTTTCTGTGACGTCGCGGCGGAGCTGCACGGGCGCGCGGGCGGTTGGCCGCATCCGTTCATGGATTGGACAACGGGGAAGCTGACCGAGCATGCCACGCCGGCGAAAATCGCAACGGCGACGTACTATGACACCGTTAACTTTGCCCGGCGGATCAAAGTCCCGGGCTACTACAATTGGGGTTACAACGACGAGGTGTGTCCGCCGACATCAACGTACGCGGCGTACAATATCATCACCGCACCGAAGACGCTCGGGCTGACGCTCGAGCTTGGGCATCAGTACAACCAGGAACAGTGGGAAGCGATTGATGCATGGGTAACGAAAACGTTGGGGAAGTGAGGCGTCGAGGAGCACGATCGTGCGTGAGCGACGTGCGTAGCGGGGGCAGTCTGCCCGCGTCGGCACGGTCAGCTGACCGTGCTACCGGAGACGGAGGATGGTGATTGGAGCGATATAGCCGGGCTCGCTGAGCCCGGTTTTTTGGGCGGGTCCGGGGTCGGCGGCCCCAGCTACATTCTATCTCACCCGAGGATTTTCCGGTTGGCTCGGATCAACGCGACACGTTGATCCACGCTCTTGCGGGTGGTGTAGGCTTCTTCTGGCGTATTGAGACACCAGTCGAGCAGCTTCGCCACATTCGAGCGCGCGACATAACAGCGCGTATCCGAGCCACCATAATAAATCAGCACCGTGCCGTCGGGTCGTTCGACCCAGCCGTTGGTGAACGTGACGTTCGAGACGTCGCCCACCCGCTCGGAAAAACGGGGTGAGATGATGTGGCCACCCGGGCGTGCGATGACCTTCGAAGGATCTTCGAGGGAGGTCATGAACATATACATCGTGTAGCGCAGGCCGGCGGCACAACCGCGGACACCATGGGCGAGATGCAGCCAACCCTGCGGTGTTTTGATCGGGGCAGGACCCTGACCGTTCTTCACTTCCTTGATCGTATGGTACGCGCGGGAATCGATGATCTTCTCCGGGCCGGTCACGCCAGTGTTGATATCCTTGCAGAGCGTCCAGCCAATGCCGCCGCCGGAGCCAACATCAATGAACCCGTCCATGGGACGCGTGTAGAACGCATACTGCCCGTCAACGAACTCGGGATGGAGAACGACATTACGCTGCTGCGAGGCTGGTGTCTTGAGATTGGGGAGACGTTCCCATTTTTTAAAATCTTTGGTGCGGACCATTCCAGCCTGCGCGACGGCGGAAGAGAGATCGCCGGGCGCGGCGTTCGGGTCTTTGGACTCGGAACAGAACACACCGTAGATCCAGCCGTCCTCGTGGAAGGTTACGCGCATATCATAAAGATTGGTTTCACCCGGGATCTCCTGGATATCGCACGGCTCAGCCCAAAAACGGAAGTTGTCGACACCGTTGGCGCTCTCGGCGACGGCGAATAAACTCTTGCGATCAGCTCCCTCGACGCGCGCAACAAGGTGAGCTTTCCCATTCCAGTAGAATGCACCAGGATTGTAGGCGCCACCAACGCCGAGGCGCTCCATGAAGAATGGGTTGGTCTTGGGATTGAAATCGTAGCGCCACTCGAGAGGGACATGGTGCGCGGTCAGGACGGGAAACTTGAAGCGCTCGTAGACTCCGTTTTCCCAATTGATCTCGATGGGATTCTTCCGCTTGAGAAACGCCTCGTGGGCCGCGCGAACTTTTTTCGCGCGAGCGGCGAAGGCGCGATTGACTGCGGATGGAGCCGCCGCTTTGGCGACTTTCGCCACGTTGCGGACGGCGACTTTGTTTTTTTGAGAGGATTTCGTTTTCATGAGAGAAGTCGGTGAGAATTAGGCATGAGAGCAGGGACGAACCGATGAGCAAGAAGCTCAGCGCTTGGTGTAGGTAGCGCGCTCGCCGCGCTACGTCCGCGTTGCGCGGCGAGCGCGCAACCTACAATGCAATCCAGAAATCGCTGAGTTTTCACACAGTTTGGTGAGCGAATGGATGAGCCTCCGCCCGCTTACGCTCGCAGCTACGGTATATTTTTTCCTGACGCAGCGATGCTGCGCAAACGTGTGACCGCCTCCAGGCCGGTGCGTCCGTTGTGATAAGGGCATTTCCAAAAACTAACTTTAAGCTGGTTAGGCAAGACCTCGCCAGTACGGGTCACGCCGCGAAACCACTCGCCGTTCGTGCGATCGATCAAGCGAGCTTCGATGAAGTCCCAGGTTCGCAGCGTAGCAGCGAGATGCCGCTGATGCCTGGAAATCTGGAACGCGTTTAGGAAACCAACGACTGCTTCCGCCTGCGGCCACCATTCTTTATTGGTGTCGGTAAGACCGTCGGGCCCGCCCTCGTTGTACACTCCGCCATCTTGATCGACGCCTTCGGTCAGGGTGACATCGGCAATGTTAACGGCAAACGCGTGAACCCGGGCGGTGAGCGCAGGATCATTCAGCACCTCTGCGGCTTCGGTGAAAAGCCACGCGGCTTCGATGTCGTGGCCATACGAGATTCGATCGGAACGCAGCGTCCAGTCTTTCGCGAAAAAAAGGCCGAGGTGATGCGTCACGGGATTCACGATACGTGTGAGCATCGTTTCGATCAGCGCGGTTTGAGCGCGACGCAGACCGGCGTCTGGCCACGTACGCAGGAGGTTCGTGTAAGCCTCCATGACGTGGAGATGCGTGTTCTGCGATTTGGGCTGGTTCAGATCGACGGCGCTCAGCCGCACGTCGGCGATCGGCTCCCACGTGCGCGAGAATGCTTCCAGGTAGCCGCCGTGCGCGCGCTCCTGAGCGTGCGTGTCCAGGAGCCGGTAAACCGCGATTGCTTGCTCCAGCGGCTTGGGCTGGCCGGTCGCACGATGATATTCCGTCAACGCGTAGATGGCGAAGGCCTGGCCGTAAACCTGTTTGCGATCGCGGAGCACCTGGCCGTTGGCAGCGATCGACCAATAGAAACCGCCGTGCTCCGGGTCGTAAAAGTTCGCCAGCAAGTCAGCGTACGCCCGATCGGCCATTTCGAGGTAGGCAGCGTCGCGGTAACGGAGGTAAGCGGCAGCGAACGTCCACAGAATGCGACAGGAGAGCAGCGCGCCGCGTTCGGCTGTCGGGTCGACGACGAGATCGTTCGTGAGCGCACTGACTATTGCACCGGTTTTCGGGTCGATCGCGTGGCGCATCCAGAACGCGAGAATGTTGTCGCGCAGATCCGTTTCAATGCGCGCCGCGTAGGTTTCAAGTGAAGGCAAAGTCATCGAGTGGAAAATGCGCGTAAGCGGAAATACGCGGCGAGCTTTGGGCAATGAACCGAGATTAGAATACCCGAATCAACCAGGCATAAGCAGACTAACCGAGAATGGCGACGATCTTGGACCCGCCTTTGATTTTACCAGCAGGCACGAGGTCGCCGTCGACCGGGTCGCCGTCAATGGAGAGCGACTTCACGCCGCGGCTGGCGCCGTTGGGATTTTGCACTTCGATCCGCACCGCATTTCCCCGGAAGTTGCGGCGCATATTGAAGCCCGTCCAGGTTTTCGGAATACATGGTGCGATCCGCAATCCATCGATTTCGGGCCGGATCCCAAGAATCCAGTGAGTTGCGCTGTAGTACGCCCACGAAGCCGTGCCGCTGAGCCACGGCACGCGTGACGCGCCCTCGTTTATATTAAAACGAGAGTAGGTCGTTTGACAGTGCACATAAGGTTCCGTCTGCCGAATTTCGGCGCGGTCGTTGTAGGCCGAGGGCATGAACGCGCGATAGTAAGCGTACGCCTGGTCGCCGTTGCCCTGCAGACATTCCGCGATGACACCCCAACTCTGGGTGTGAGAGAAAATTCCAGCGTTCTCCTTGATCCCGGCATTGAAGAGCGTCGCCCTCATGATCTCGGGATTGGCTTTGATAAAAGGCGGCGCGCAGAGCATCACGCCGTACGGTGTCGCGAGTTTTTCTTTCATTGTCAGCAGCGCTCGCTTTGCTTGCTCGGGCGTGGCGGCGCCGGACATAACCGCCCAAACTTGTGTATTCATGTACACCTGTCCCTCGGCGAAATCCTTCGTGCCGTAGATCGTGCCGTCCTGGCCAATCGCCCAAATGAACCATTCGCCGTCCCAGCACGCCCGTTGGATTTTCTCGTCGAGCTGCATGAGTTCGGCGCGCGCCCAACTCGCTTCTGCGGACTCGCCGAGCTTTTCCCCGATGCCGGCGTAGACGTCGAGACCGAGGCGGACTTGAAAGGCGACGAACACGCTTTCGCCGTGATAGCCGAGCCTGATGCAGTCGTTCCAATCGGCCGCGAGACCGCATGGCAGGCCATTTCGTCCGGTGCGCTCCAGGTTGAACTCGAGCGCACGCCGCAAGTGGCCGAGTACGGTCGCCTGTCCGCGATCGGCGTAAGGAAGAACCTTCCGATAAAACTCGAGATCGCCCGTTTCAGCAACGTAGGCCGGAATCGTATTGAAGAACCAGAGACAGTCGTCGGAGCGATATTCGTCGTCTGGCGGCGGTGTTTCGTGACCGGGGCGATGAGAAAACGGCTTGATGACCGGGATCGCGCCGCCGTTTGCGAGTTGGCCGGTGAGCATCAGCTCGAGCCGAGGTCTGACTCCCTCGCCGAGTAGCGGGATGGCGCCGAGGATATCCTGAACCGTATCGCGGAAGCCGAGTCCGTCGCGCTCGCCATTATAAACGAGCGACGCGGAACGCGACCACGCGTACGTGATCAGCGCGTTGTACGCGTTCCAGACATTGACCATGTGATCGAACTCCGCGTCAGGCGTTTCGATTTGGAGATTCTCGAGTGGTGCGTGCCAGGAGGCCTTGAGCTTTTCAAATTCAGCTTCGCAGCGATCGCTGCGGGAAAACTCGGCAACCGTCTTCCTGCCGTGGGATGCGATGGTGCCGAGACCGAGGAGCACGATGAGTTCGCACGTTTCGCCGGGTTCGAGCGTGAGATCGGCCTGCTGGCCGCCGACAATGTTATCGCCTTCGCCGAGGAAGTTTGAGCACTCGCCTTTGACGACGACTTCCGGTGCGGCATAGCCACCATAGCTGCCGCAGAAACGCTCCCGCGTCGTTTCGACGCCGGCCAGCGGAGCGCCCGTCAGAGCCATCCACGTGCGGTTGCAACCGGTGAGATCCTTCCCGTCGAAATCGAAGTTGGGATTACAGGTCACGCCGAGAATGCCGTCCTCCAGCGTCGCACGCGTGATGAACTGCGAGTACTGGAGATTTATCAGATCCTGAGAGGTGGACCAAAGATTCGCGAATTCGCAGTAGGTGAACACGGAAAGGCGGCGCGTCCGCTTCGACTCATTGGTCACGCGCAACCGCCAGTATTCAAACGTCTGGCCGAGCGGAACAAAGTACGTCGCTTCCGTCGCGATGCCGGCGAACCGCGATTCGATAATCGTATAGCCGGTGCCGTGGCGACAGGTGGACTTGTAGCGGTCGAGCGGTTTGCCGACGGGCTGCCACGACGCGGACCAGACGTCGCCGTTGTCTTGGTCTCTGAGATAAAACAAGCGGCCGGGCTGATCCATGGGAACGCTGTTGAACCGCATCCGCAGGAAGCGCCCGGTGGCGCCGCTTTTGTAGAACGAATAACCCCCGGCGTGATTCGTGATGATTGCACCGTATTCCGTTGAGCCGAGATAATTGGACCACGGGCGTGGCGTATCCGGACGCGTGATAACGTATTCGCGGGCTTTGTCGTCAAAATGGCCGTAGTGCATGGAGAGAGCGGAGGATTATGTCGCGGGATTCCGCGTAGGTCGCGCGCTTGCCGCGCTACGTTGCGCGGTGAGCGCGCAACCTACAGTAGAGCCGACCGGGGCGAAGGAAGTTGATGATGGGAGATGGAGCGTGTCCTAGATGATCTTACATTCGGTCGTGAACTCGCAGTAATTGGGGCCAAGGACTCACTTCAGGATGCGGCCCGCGCGTGGGCAATGCCTCGTGATTGAGTTCTGTTGCACAGCTTATGAGTTCGCTCGCGCACGGGACGCGTGCTGCCGGGGATGGGTCAATCAGGGCGCATCTGCTGGTTGACGGTGGTCCTGTAGGGTCGTCGCTTGCGACGACCGCAGCCTTCGCAAGCGAAGGCCCTACATTCGAACCGACAAACCTGATCTGCGATCTGTCACTCAATCGGAAATCTGTCTCCAAGGCGGTGCAACCAGTCTCCTTCCGTCTCTCCGGATAATTTGCTATGTTAGAACGGTCGCCGCGTTTTCATCCATCCCTCGTTGCTTCATCCCGGCTCAACGAGGTCCCGCGGGCGAGTTTTCCCCAAACTTCCCGAACTTTGTCCGCTGCGACGCGAAATTTATCCTATGAAACTATCGATTGTCGGACCTGCGATTCCCAATATCCCGTGGCAACCCAAGCCCGCTGGGAATCCAGATGTTGTGTGGCGTTACGACGCCAACCCAGTGATCGGACGCAGGCCGCTTCCGCGGGTGACCGGCATTTACAATAGCGCCGTCGTTCCGTGGAAGGGCGAATTCATCGGGGTCTTTCGCACCGAGGGTATGGATCGCGTCCCACATCTGCATGTTGGCCGCAGCCGAGATGGCTTGAAGTTCACGTTTGAACCAAAGCCGATCGATTTCAAATGCGACGATCCCGAGGTGCGCAAACACGAGTTCGCGTACGACCCGCGCGTGACCGAGATCGAGGGCGAGCACTTCGTCACCTGGTGCAACGGCTATCATGGTCCGACCATCGGCGTCGCGAAGACGAATGACTTCGTGAATTTCGAGCAGTTCGAAAACGCGTTTCTTCCCTACAACCGGAATGGCGTGCTCTTCCCGCGCAAATTCAACGGGAAGTATCTGATGTTTAGCCGGCCATCCGACACGGGACACACGCCGTTCGGAGATATTTTCATCAGCGAGAGTCCTGACATGGTTTACTGGGGGAAGCATCGCCACGTGATGGGACGCGGCTGGCCGTGGTTCCAAGGCACGAAAATCGGTGCGGGTCCGTCTCCGATCGAGACCAATGAAGGCTGGCTGCTCTTTTATCACGGCGTCACGGGGACGTGCAATGGGTTCGTGTACTCGATGAGCGCGATGCTGCTTGATCTCGAACAACCGTGGAAAGTCATCGCCTCGGCCAATCAGGCGCTGCTTTGCCCGGAAGCGCCGTACGAGCTCAGCGGATTTGTGCCGGGCGTGTGTTTTCCGGTTGGCTGCTTGTGCGACGCGGCGACTGGACGAATTGCGATTTATTATGGCGCGGCGGATACGTTCTCCGCTTTGTGCTTCTGCGATGCGAATGAAGTGGTGCAGTTCATCAAAGACAATCCGCTGAAAAAGTGAGTCGTGCCCGTTCGTATCACAGGCAGCCCGACCGTGCTGGCGCGAACGCGGGCAGGCTGCCCGCGCTACGTAGGCGGCGATTTCGATTCGATTATGCTCGTTTAGCTTAACATGCGTTTCTTTTCTTTGGCGGGGGCCACGTGGCAGTTTCGTGACGCGACAGCGCGCACGGCTTGGCGGAGTGCGATCGTTCCCGGCTGCGTTCATCGCGACCTGCTGCGGCACAAGCTGATTCCGGATCCATTTTGGTCGAGCAACGAGGCGGAGCTGCAGTGGATCGAGGAGCGCGATTGGGAGTATCGCAGCACGTTCAAGGTTCTGGCGACGCTGTTGGAGGAAGAGACGGTTGATTTGGTGGCGGATGGTCTGGATACGATCGCAACGGTGTACGTTAACGGCAGCGAAGTTGCGCGGACCGAAAACATGTTCACGGGATATCGATGGAACGTGAAATCGCAGTTGCGGCGTGGGCGTAACGAACTGCGGATCCTCTTTGCCAGCGCGACGAACTACGCGCGCTGCAACCGGCTCGAGCATCAGCCCCGAGAGATCAATGATCCGGTGGGCCGTTGTGTGGTGGTGCGAAAAGAGCAGTGCCAGTTCGGCTGGGATTGGGGGCCACGTTTCGTGACCGCCGGGATTTGGCGCGACATCCGACTCGAAGCGTGGAGTGGAAATCGACTGGAGAGCGTGCGCGTGACGCAAGAGCACGTTGTGGGAGCGCGGGCGTCCCGCCCGCTCCGAGCACCTGCGGGCGGGACGCCCGCGCTCCCAGGGGGCGAACCCGTCGTGACGTGCGTCGTTTTAAAGCTCAAACCCGAGCTTGCGCGCACCGACGCCACGGCAACGATTCACTGGCGACTGTCGCTCGGAACCGACGTCGTGGGAGAGGGGATTGGCGCCACGATCGAGGTGGCGGCGCCGCAACGTTGGTGGCCGAACGGGCAGGGTGCACAACCGCTCTACCGACTTGAAGTCGAGGTTCGCGCTGCTGATAACGCGAGTATTGGTCGGTGGGAGCGAAAGATCGGTTTGCGCACGATCGCGCTCGACCGGCACGCGGATCAGTGGGGTGAGACGTTTCAGTTCGTCGTCAATGGCCGGCCGATTTTTGCGAAGGGCGCGAACTGGATTCCGGCGCACACGTTCGTCGCAGGGCTGACTCGCGCCGACTATGAACGGGATCTCGTGAGTGCCGCGACCGCCCATATGAACATGATTCGGGTATGGGGCGGCGGAATTTACGAGAGCGAGGATTTCTACGATGTTTGCGATGAACGCGGGCTGCTCGTCTGGCAGGATTTCATGTTCGCGTGTACGCTTTATCCTGCGGATCGGCCATTCATGGAGAACTCCCGGTCCGAGGCGGAGTATCAAGCGCGGCGATTGCGGCATCGGGCGTCGCTCGCGTTGTGGTGCGGCAACAACGAGGTGTTTGGTTGCAACGTTAAGGAGCTGGCGGACGACAAGGCGAAGCTGACGCACTACGAAACGCTGTTTCACCAGGTGCTGCCGGCGGCGTTACGCAGCATGGATACGGTGACGCCTTACTGGCCGGGTTCGCCCTGGCGAGGCGATGTGGCGGCGGATCACGTCGCGGGCGAACAGCGCGGTGATACTCATTTCTGGGATGTCTGGCATGCGCGGCAGCCGGTAAAGGATTACGAAAAGTGCGTGTTTCGTTTTGTCTCCGAATTTGGGATGCAGAGTTTCAGTTCGCCTGAAACGAACGCCACGTTTTGTCCGCCGCACGACGACAATGTGTTTGGGCCCGAGATGGAAAACCATCAGAAGAACCGTTTCGGCAATCAGGTTATTCTCGATTACGTTTCGCGGCTGTATCGGTTTCCCAAAAGTCAGGGTGCGCTGATCTATCTTTCGCAGCTGAACCAGGCTTACTGCATGCAGGTTGGAGTGGAGCATTGGCGCCGCAACAGCCCGCGCTGCATGGGCGCGCTGTACTGGCAGCTCAACGATTGCTGGCCGGTGGCGTCGTGGAGTTCGATTGAATTTTCTGGGCGCTGGCGCGCGCTTCATCACGTGGCGCGGCGGTTTTTCGCTCCGGCAATGGTGAGCGCGCAAGTGGTGGGTGAGGAGACGACGATCATCGGAAATTACCGACGCAGCACGGTGCAGGCGGTGAAGCTTTACACGATCTACGATGCGCCCGTCCCCGCGAAAGGCGTCGCGCGCTGGGATGTGTTTCACCTCGACGGCCGCGTCTTGCAACGTGGCTGGAAGGCGGTGGTTCTCCGTTATGGAGAAAGCGTGCATCAGCACACGATTGATCTGGCGAAGCTGCTGACCAGGCACTCGCGTGAATCGATCTACATCCGGATTGCGCTGGAGATTGCCGGCGAGCGGGTGAGCGAAGAGACGGTGTTTCTCACGGCACCTCGTTTCATTGAGCTACCCAAAGCGAAAACGGCGGTGACGCTCAAACTAACTTCGCCGCGATCGGTGACGATTCGATTCACATCCAATGTCTTTCAACACCGTTTTGCGTTCGATTTCCCCAGGCTCAAGCATTCGTGCAGCGACAATTTCATCGAGCTTTACCCGGATGAGCAGAAGACAATCGTTGTTCAGTTCCGAAAAAATCAGATCGTGGCGCGTCTCAAGCAGCGTCTGGCGTTTGGGTCACTCGTGGACTCGTATTAGGAAATCAACGAAGCTGCTCACGTTGCTCGACTACGCATGAGCCGACGGCCGTCCGACTCCTTTTTGATTTGCTTCTCGCGAGAGGCACGACCGTCTTGATTTATCCTTAAACCCCTGTTTTCGATCCCATGCAAGATTCCAGCTCCAAATCTCCGACCGTGTCTGCAAATCCATTGTCCCAGGATACGGCGATTAGCGACCGGGTGCCCGTCAAGCAGAAGCTCGCCTATGGTCTCGGCACGTTTCACGACATGTGGGGCCACTGGCTTTACCCAAATCTCGGGTTTCAAGTATTTAATATCTTCCTCGGGGTTGCGCCATGGCTGATTGGTGTCGCGCTATTTTTCAACCGCGTCTGCGATGCGGTCACCGACCCGTTGTTTGGCTGGTTGTCGGATAACACGCGGAGCCGCTGGGGTCGTCGACGGCCCTATATTTTAATCGCGGGCGTGGCGGGTGGACTTGGTTTTCCGCTGCTTGTGGCGGTTTCTCCGGGGTGGGGAACGACGCATATCTTTGGAACCGAGGTGCCGAATTATTTTTGGTACATGGTCATCTCGTCGGCATTTTTTCTGCCGGTGATGAGCGCGTTCAAGGTGCCGTTTGACTGTCTCGGCGCCGAAATGACCCCCGACTATCATGAGCGAACCAGTGTTTGGTCGTACCGAAACGCCGTGCAAAAGTTCGCCGAACTCGGATTGTTCTTTGCGGCGCAGTTCATGACGATGGCGATTTGGGTCGGCGCGACCAACAGCGATGTGGTCGACCGGATCCACCGTTTGTTTACGACGGGAGCGGCGTGGGCCGCGGCGCCGGAAGGGACAAAGCCGAACATTCTACTCGGAGCGCAGGTGTATTGCTCGGCGCTCGGAATTCTGATGGCCCTCGCGTCCGTGGTGATGTTTTTCACCGTCAAAGAACGTTACTATGGCAACGTCGTCGCGCGCGGGCAGCAACGAGTGAAGCTAGCTGAAACTCTGTGGCAGACGTTGAAATGCCGGCCGTTTCGGATGCAGCTCCTGATGAAACTGCCTTATGCGATGGGCACAAGCATGGTGGGAGCGCTCGGCTATTACGATACAGTCTACTATGTTTGTCACGGCAGCCTTGGCGAAGGCGCGGTGTGGAACTTTCGGATGGGAATTTCAGGAATGGCCTTTGGGTTTGTTGGCATTCCGGTATTCGCATTTGCGGCACGCCGGTTGGGCAAGCGGTATGCCGTGATGTTGATTCTAAGCGCCGCGATCATGATTTTTGTCGGCACATGGTGGTTCTACAACCCAGAGATTCGCTGGCTACAGATTTTCGCTTCCGGACTGATTGCGTTTACAGGCGCAGGATTTTGGATGATGGACGGCTCGATTCGCGCAGACGTGATTGACTATGACGAACTGGAGACGGGCAAACGTCGCGAAGGTGCGTTCGTCGCCTGTGACTCGTGGATCTCCAAGGTCGGCATGGCGATCGGCGCAGGTGCATCTGGTATCATTTTAAGCGCGACGGGTTTCGACGCGACGATGGGTGGAAATCAGACTGAGCATTCGCTCTTTATGATCCGATTTCTTCTCGCAGTGGTTCCGATTGCGGGGATCAGCGTGGGGTTGGCCATGATCTATATCTTTCCGCTGACGCCGCAGAAGATGGCGGAGATCCGAACGCAATTGGAAGCACGTCGCGGCAAAGTGTAAGGCACGCCTTTTTTGCCTGCATTTGCAACTCGCGGACTCCGTAGGCTGCCAGCTTGCTGGCGCTGTCTGAGCGCGAGCGAGCTCGCAGCCTACGCTTGCGAAAACCAGGCCGGTCAGGCGCTTGCTTGCGTCGCAGTTGCCTTCATTTCAGCGTTTTTCTCGTGAAACCCCAAGTGCTCCTAGTATTCATGACCCGCTTCGAGGAATGCGCGGACATGCTCAAGGGAATCGCACATTACGAACGGTCTCATCGGCCATGGGCGGCTTTCCTGGACGACGAGGCTCGAGCTGAGGTCGACCCGCACTGGCTTCGAAGCAAGAAATGGCATGGAGGGATCAGCCGGCATGCAACGCCGCAATTTGTGCAAACTTGCGGGCAGCTCGGGCTGCCGCTGGTGGACTTGAATGACGTGGCGCCGATTCCCGGCGTGCCGAAAATCCGTCCGGATAACACGGCGATGGGGCATTTGGGTGCGGAGCATTTTCTCGAGCGCGGGTTTCGACATTTCGGTTTTTCTGGTTTCGCAGATCTTGGTTGGTCGGGCGAACGGCGCGACGGTTTTGTCGAGGCGCTGACCCTCGCGGGCCATGCCTGCGATGTGCAGGATGTGGAATATCCTGGTGATCTGACACCTTTCTGGGACGCGAAACAGACGACGGCGCTGAGCGCGTGGTTGCGACGGCTACCGCGACCGACTGCTGTCATGGCGTGTAATGACATGCGTGCGTTGCAGGTCATCAGCGCCGCCCAAGCAGCGGGATTACTCGTACCCGAAGAAGTCGCCGTGCTGGGAGCGAACAACGACACGATTCGCTGCGAGTTGGCGTACCCCCCACTTTCAAGTGTGGCGGCAAACGCTTTCCAATCCGGTTATCAGGCGGCGGAGCACCTTGCACAAATGATGGCGGGTCAGAAATCCGAGATCTTTGATGAACGGGTTGAACCACTCGGCGTCGTAACGCGACAGTCGACGGATATTCTGGCGATGGGCGACAAGAACGTAGCGGCCGCCGTCAGCTATATCAGGGAACATGCCTGCCACGGCATCAATGTAGAACACGTGCTGAAGCAGGCGTTTGCGTCGCGCAGTCAGTTAGAGAAGAAATTTCGTCGCTATATTGGTCGATCTCCTCAGGCAGAAATTCGTCGCGTGCAGGTGGCGAAAATCCGGCAACTGCTCTTCGAAACCGATTTTCCTCTCAAGAAGATCGCAGAACTCACAGGGTTCGAATACGTCGAGTATATGTGCGTCGTTTTCAAGCGCCTGACGGGTGATTCTCCGGGCGGTTATCGGAAGAAAGTTCTCACGAAAAGCGGCTCGCAGCGTTGAGCGGTGCGCGGTGAAACGAAATAACTACCGTCCCCACTCGCTTCTCCTGATTGTGTTCGTTGTCGCGGCGGGGCTGATGACTGGCTGTCAGCGACGTGGTCCTGACATAAAGCCGAAGGCGGCTAAACCGGGCGTGATTGAATCGACGGACTGGTATTAGTCGTTGGCCATCGGTCCGGCATTCGAAGGAAAACCTTGGATTTCTCATGTGAACATCGTGGATCTCGATCCCGATGGACGGCCGGATATCTTGGCGTGTGACGACAAGCTGCTCGCGGTCGTGTGGCTCCGCCAAGTCGGCCCGTGCATGGGCGAGGTTTCCCCAACGTGACCGGAGGTTTTGTTCCTACCCGCCCTTCGACCGAATGAGCCGTATTACCCTTTGGAAACCGCTTCGGAAGCCGTGATGCCGGAGATCACACGACAAACCGCGGAGCGTGCCCACCGACGATTATCGTTTTCATATTGTTTGCTGGGAATTCTCCAGGCGCTGGTATCGGTTAAAACCCTACAAAAGCCGGTTTTTGTCGACGTCGGCTCTTGGTGATCATAATTTTCTGCACTTGGCCGTTAGGAACAATCTGCGGCAACAGAACTCAATTAATAAGCAAATAAACTCATTCCCATTTATCGCTCAATCTCTATACTGGGTTTGCCGTCCCCGCGACTGTTTGCAGTCGGAACGGCTTTGGTTTTAGAGCCGTTAGTTTCGTAACCCCCAACGTCCTACAATGCCTATGAACTGCCTAATTGCGCGGCATCGTGTCTTCATTGCCACGTCCGCGCTTTGTCTCGTTGCCGCGCCCTATCTGCGAGCGCAGACTGCGCCCGCTACCGCTAGTCCAGCTCCTGCCCAAGATGATACAGAACAGCCGATTGTTCTCTCTCCGTTCGTTGTCGAAGCGGGGGAAGATGTCGGATCCTATGCTGCCAAGAGCACGTTGGCCGGGACGCGTGTTCGTACCGACTTAAGGGATGTCACGTCGGCCATTTCTGTGGTCACGCAGCAATTCCTTCAAGATACTGGGGCAAAAAATAATGCCGACCTGCTGGTCTACACGCCGAGTACCGAAGTCGCCGGTATTCGGGGTAACTTTACGGGTGTCGCAGGATCTGGAATTTACTCGGAGAACACGGTGAGCCAGACGACCCGTGTCCGTGGTTTGGATTCGGCCGACAACACCCGCGATTATTTCTTAACCGATATCCCCTGGGATAATTTTAACGTCGGACGTGTCGACCTGCAACGTGGACCCAACTCGATCCTTTTCGGTACGGGCAGTCCGGCTGGTATCATCAACTCAAGCGTGAACGACGCTTCGTTCAAAACCGCGTACCACTACGAAGTCCGGGTCGACGAGTACGCCTCTCTCCGTAACCAATTTAGCCTGAATCAAGTTCTCATAAAGGACGTGCTGGCACTCCAGGTGGCCGGGCTTAAAGACGACGAAAAATACGAGCAGAAGCCGGCCTATAATGACTCTACGCGCTTCTATGGGGCCTTACGGTTCGATCCAAAGCTCTTCGGTGAGGGCAACCATACATCCCTCCGTGCCAAGTACGAAGATGGGAAAATCCGCTCGAACAATCCAAGGCAGTTACCGCCCGCCGACACAATCACGCCTTGGTTCAGAACGGGGGTCGATGCCTACGGCAATCCGGGATACAACAAGCTTACCATTAATCAATTCAACGTTAACAGCCCTCTTCCTTCAGGAAGTACAACGGTGGCTGATTATTCAGTCGGAAGCGTTGGCGACGCGAATTATTATCTGGTGCCGAAAGGGTCTCCGACCCTCCCCGGCGGCAAAGGCGGGCCATTGGCCAATGCGACCTACAGCTTGGGCTCTAATCAAGGCCGGTCTTATTGGGACGACATCGTCAACTACTATGAGGCGACGCCGAAGAGTCTTAACAACGTACCGAACGCGAATAATCCGACGGGGACTCCGATTAAGACGATCGCGGCTCAGCCGAATGCTGGTTTTGCCAATGTGAGAGGTGCATTTCCGGCGTTTCTACCCATGGCCATTCCGTTATATAGCCAATATGCTTTTAACGTCCAAAACGCGGATAACAATTTCGGAGTTCCTAGCTACCCTGGTTCGAAGATTCCGGGCGGAGTATATTATGC
>DAITQE010000008.1:1598-18250 GCA_036833235.1 Opitutus sp. | reverse complement strand
AGACCGGCGACAAAGCCGCCACGCTTCACATCGTGGCAACTGGTCGTGCCACAGGTTTGCTGCATGATCTTACCGATGCCGTTCGGCGCAAAATAAGCCTGATCATCGAGGCCGCCGATCACGCGCATTTTCGCGGAGAACGCATCGCCGACGGCGTTGATGTCCACGACGAACACCTCGTCGAGATAACGGTTGGCCACCCACGCGATTTTGCCATCCGGCGAAAACGTCAAACCTTGCGCGTAGAAATCGAGGGGAATTTCAAATACGACCTCGTCGCGCTTGGCATCGATCACGCTGATGAAATTCGAAAACCGGTTCGTGACGAACAGATGCCGGCCATCAGGATGCAGCTGCAGCCGCAACGGCGCTGACCCCGGAGCCACGGGTTGACCGGTCATCTTGAGCGGTATCCGCTTTGCCATCATGCCGGATGCTACATCGTAAACGGCGACTTCGCTTCCTGGCCGCATCTCGGAGCCGAGCAGACTCACGTAAACCTTTGTGCCGTCGCCGCTAACCGCGACATCGAACGGGTGGTCGCGCCGCGGTTGCGGCTCGGGGGCTGGGTACGGGTTGGGGACTGGTCGCAGATTCTCGCGGGTCCACCTCGCGCCGTACGCCCATTGCTTGCTGGTGAGTTTGCCGAAGCGCGAGGGCGCATTCCCAATGTCGGCGCGTTCGACCTCACGTGCGAGTTCCGGCGACAACGCGCCGTACGGATAATGCATGCCGCCGGGTTGGTAGGTGGCGTTCGGGTCGGGGAGTTCCTGCGCGTGGCTCGCGACTATTGGCAGCATGAACGCAACTGCGCTCAAGCAGGCAAACGACGACAGGAGCTGAGGTCGCAATTTCATCAGAGGCTCTTCACGTAGGCAATGAGGTCGTCCAACTCCTGGTCGGTGAAACCCTTGGTTCGCCCGTGGAGATTATCGGGGTTGTGCTCGGTGAAGAGCGATCGCAACGTCGGCGCGCGGCCGTCGTGGAGATAGGGTGCGGTTCGGTAGCAGCTGCGGATCGACGGCGTATCGAACCGATTTCTGAAATCGTTCGGGGTGCCGAATCCGAGATCGTGAAACTTCAGATCGGAATAAGTCGGCGCGGGATGGCAGAGATTGCAGCCGGCGATGGTGAAGAGAGTTTTGCCCCGAGCGATGGCTTTCGGATCGCGGTTGCGGTAAGGGCTGGGCGCGCGATCAGGATGGGTGAGGTACTCCGTGATTGGACCTTGAACCAGCGCCATCGGCACGAAGCCCTGGAATCGTTCGCCGGCGCCGACGCCATCGGCAAGATCGGCGCGCACGCCACTCCACATTGCAGGCGGCGTGTCATGGGCGTCCTGAAGCGACTTGTTGTTTTTCGCGTTGCCGAGGCCGTCGTTGGCAAGGTCCCAATTGAGGCCATCGCTCGAGGTGTCTTCCTGGTGGCAGCTCGTGCAGCTGAGCCAGTTTTGATAGGTGATCCGGCCATCGTTGGCCATCAGCTCGCCCTTGCGCCACTCGCTCATCTCCTGCACCGGGCCGAGGGGAATCGTGGCACGAAGCTCGCCGGTGTTGGCGTCGAGCACCGTGACGTTGTCGCTGAAAAAATTTGCGACGAACAGCTCGCCAGTGGCCTCGCTCAACGCCAGCGAACGTGGTCCGAGGCCGCCGGTTGGAATCCGACGCGCGATCTTCTGCCGCTGCAAAATTTCAACGTCCTCCTCGAGGCGCTGGATCTCTGGCGTGGTCTTGGTTTGTTCGGCAAGTGCGAGCGCCGCAGGAACGTCGACGATCGCCACTTCGTGGATACCGGCGAGGCTGACATAGAGGTGCGTCGCGTCCGACGAAAGCGCGATGCCGCAGGGATTCGTCGCACCAGAAAGCAGTTGATCGAGTAGGAGCGTGACGCGCCGCCCCGGCTTGGTGAGATCGAGGACCGAGAAGCCGTTGGAGTTGATCCAACCGCGCTCCATCTGGACGGTGGGTACTTCGTTGTGCGAAACAAGATTCGTGAGAAAAGCCCAGTGACCGTCCGGACTGCAGGTGATCTCGCGCAGCATCGAGGCACGGCCCATGTCGTAGCGGGCGACTTCGCGGCCGTCGTTTGGATCGAGCACTGTAACCCACGGCGACAGACCATTCGAGACGAGCAGCCGGGATCCATCAGGCGTGATGGTGGCGAAGCGCGGCTGCGAACCAACGGGGGTTTCCGCGAGCGTGCGTCCGGACTCGGTGTCGAGAATCGAAACGCTGCTGGAAACCACATTGGTGACGAACAAGCGGCGGCCATCGGCCGAAGGTGCCAGCCCGCAGGGTTCGTCGCCCGCGGTGAACGAGCGGACGACCTTGCCTTGGGCGACATCAACGACGTCGATTTTGCCCGCCCAGGTGCAACTGACATAGAGGAAACGGCCGTCGGGTGATAACTTGGCCTGAGTCGGACGGGAACTGACTGGGATCTCGCGGGTGACTTTGCGTTCGCGGATATCGATCACCGAGACGGAATTCCCGGTGTAGTTGACGACGTACGCCTGCTGCTTGTCCGGCGAGAGACAGATGAATTGCGGGGAGCGGTACGCAGGGCTGGCCGGGCGGCCCGTCTCGGGCGGGAAGGTCGGCGTCGGAGCATCAGTTGCGTCGACGATTTTCGTCGGACTCCTTCGCCACTGCACATAGGCCATGAGTTTCGCGAGCTGGTCGTCGGCGATGATGCGGCGGTACGCCGGCATCTGGACGACTTGTCCATCGAGAAAATGACGCGCGGCGGAATTTTCCCACAACCGCTTGGGATGCCCATTCATGATCCATTCGCGAAGTTCGCCCTCGTCGTGGACGATCTCAGCGTATTCGTCACCGTCCCACGCCGGGATATGGCCTTTGAAGCTGCCTGGATTCGAATCGCCGCCGATGCCGCCTGGTCCATGGCACGCAAAACAGCCAAGGCGGCTTGCCTCAACTCTTCCTTCGTACGCGATGGCCGTGATGGCGGTGTCGAACGCCGAGACGGCGCGCATGTAAACCATCAGGTCCGACATTTCCTGTCTGGAGAGCTTCCCGCGATACGCCGGCATTGGCATGAGCGGCTTCCGGCCGGCGGCCAGGTCCACGCCCTTCAAGTGCGCCGGTTTCCCATCGAGAATCCACCCGCGAACTTCCGCCGTGTCGCGAGCGTAGGTGGCGAGCGTTGCACCATCCCAACCGGGGACGGAGCCACCCAGCGCCCCCGGGTCAGCCACGCCGCCGCGTCCGTCCGGGCCATGGCAGGCGAAACAACCGTGTTGATGGGCGACGGCTTGACCGCGCAGGGCGGGCGTCGATTCTTTTTTGGGCAACAACCGCAACGAGATGAGGGTCGCTCCAACGACAGCGACACCGACCAGCAGCCATGCAGCAACCGGGCGTTTCATGTGGTCTGAGGCCTAGCGCAGCGCGCCGCTTTCAGCTGTCGTGATTTTTGCGATACGGGGCTTGATTCGCATGATCTACTCCTGCGCGGCGCTGAAGATTCGAACAACTTATTGGGGACAGCGCGCCGCTTGATTGTGGCGACCGGCGGAAAGCGAGGGGCGAGATGATGAAATGGATATGTGGAGGATATGTGGCGTTGGTGGCGTGGGGGACGACCACATCAGAGTTGCGGAAAAAAACCTGTTTGTCGTTCGCGGAGAAAGTTTGGGGTTGTATTTCAGGCTTCAGACGGTCCGGAGATCGAGACTCCTAGAGGCAAAGCTACCAAGAATCCCGGCTGCGCCGCGGATGTTGCCGAGCACGCCTGCGGCTCAAAGCTCTCTCATTTCACCCCGCAAATCTGGCGACTCGTCCCCGCGGCATCGCGTCAACCCCAAACATTGTAATCCTCGCTTCGACCTCCCCAACAATGGCAGTGCGTATTCGCGTTCGCGATTCACTCGATTTTACGAAAAACTGAAACCCCGATTGGACGTCTGACGCCAAGGGCACCGCCACCCCGATTCCCATGAACGATACGACTCGATCGCACTGGAAAGGCTTAACGCTGACGCTGCTCGGAGCGCTCGCCCTGTCGCTGGCCGCGGCCCCAATGCCCGGCCTGCAGTCGAGCCCTTTTGCCAAAAAGAGCGGCACCGCGCAGAAGATGACGTTTACAGCAATTCCGGCCGCTGAATCAGGGCTGAAGGTGGAAAATCCTTACGACGATCCTGCGATGTGGGGCGAACGTTACACGGAATTTCAAACCGGCTCGATTGGCTCGGGAATCGCGATCGGCGATGTCGATGGCGACGGACTCGTTGACATTTTCGTAGCCAATAAAACCGCGCCGAACCGACTCTTTCGGCAAGTTGCGCCGTTCAAGTTCGTTGACATCACGGAGGCCGCGGGCGTGGCAGGTCCCGCGGCCGCTCACGGCATTGGTTGGAAAACCGGTGTGACGATGGCAGACGTCAATAACGATGGCTTTCTCGATATTTATGTCTGTCGCTTCAACGCGCCGAACCTACTTTACCTGAACGACGGTCATGGCCACTTCCAGGAAGCCGCGGCTAAAGCTGGCGTCGATCTCGTCTCGGGCAGCGTCGTGGGCGCGTTCGAGGATTACGACCGCGATGGGAATCTTGATCTGTTTGTTCTGACGAACATTCAGGACGCGGTCCGCTCGCCAGACGGTGAGCCGTGTCATCTGTATCGGAACCGGGGTGACGGTACGTTCGAGGACGTTTCCGTCAAAGCCGGTCTCTCCCGCGAACCGATCCATGGTCACTCAGCGACCTGGTTCGACTACAATGGCGATGGCTGGGCCGACTTGTACGTCGCGAGCGACTTCGCGCCGCCGGACCGGTTCTATCGCAACAATGGCGACGGCACGTTCACCGACGTACTCGCGACGGCAATGGCGCATACCACCTGGTTCTCCATGGGCGGAGATTCCGCCGATATCAACAACGACGGACTGCCCGATCTGTTCATCGCCGAGATGGCCGGCACCACGCATTTCAAATCCAAGGTCGCGATGGGTGACATGGGCGGGCTCGTTAACTATATGGACACGCTGGTCACACCGCAGTACATGAAGAATGCGGTGTTTCTGAATTCCGGCACGGACCGCTTTCTGGAAGTAGCCAAGATGACGGGTCTCGGCAGTACCGACTGGAGTTGGTCACCGCGCTTCGAAGATCTGGACAACGACGGGTGGGTCGATCTCCACGTAACCAACGGGATGGTACGGCCGTTCATCGACTCCGATCTGCTCAGTCAGATTAAAAAGCTTCAATCCCAGCGCGAAATCATCGCGTTGATGAAAAGCCGGCCCCCGCAACGCGAAATCAATCTCACGTTGCGCAACGATCACAATCTTCGCTTCACGAAAGTGCAGCAGGAATGGGGACTGGATCATAATGGTGTAAGCTTCGGCTCCGCGTTCGGGGACCTCGACAACGATGGCGACCTCGATCTCGTGTACGTTAACTTCGAGGATAACGTCAGTCTCTACCGCAACGATGCCCCGGTGGGAAACAGCATTATCGTTCAACTAAAGGGCACGAAATCCAACCGGTTCGGAGTTGGCGCGCAGGCGATTGCCCACACCGAGCAAGGTGTGCAAACGCGCCGGATTACCGTCGCCCGCGGGGCACTCTCGTCCTCGGAGCCGATCATGCACTTCGGTTTGGGTGAGAGCACAACAGTGGCGGAACTCGAAATTCGCTGGCCCAGCGGTCAAATCCAAAAATTTCAGAATCTCGCCGCCAACGCGCGTTATGTCATCACGGAGCCTCGTGGTCAGGTGCAGCCGCAGCCTGCCATTGCCACGCGTGCGGTTGACCATGGAATTTTGGAGGAACGAGCCAAGGAGATTGGGTTGGATTATGTAAATCTGGAACGGGTGTTCGACGACATGAAGCGCCCGGGCCAGTCGTTGCTGCCCAATCGCATGAACACGCTGGGCGAAGGCATCGCGTGGGGCGACGCCAATGGCGATGGTTACTCCGACATTTTTTTCGCGGGCGCCGCGGGGCAAGGCAGCGCGCTGTATGTGAATGATGGGCACGGCCACTTTGCCCGCTCACGACAGCAGCAACCGTGGGACGACACGATCGAGCGCGAGGCGATGTCCGCCGTTTTCCTCGACGTGAACCGTGACGGAGCGATGGATTTGCTCGTGACCAGTGGCGGAGTCGAAGTCGACCAAGGCAGTGATTTATTGCGCAGTCATCTGTATCTTAATAACGGTCACGGCAAGTTCACGGAGGCGCCCGCTTCGCAATTCAACCTGCCGCCGTTTAGTGCCGGAGTCGTCGCCGCCGGCGATTTCGAACACACTGGTGGCTTGGGCGTTTTTATCGGCGGACGCGTCGTGCCGGGAGAATATCCCACCGCACCCGAGTCGGCCCTGCTCGCCAACCGCGGCGGGAATCTGGTCGATATTACAGACGAGGCCTGTCCGGCGTTGCGCCGCTGCGGGATGGTCACGTCGGCGCTGTGGACCGATGCCGACAACGATGGCTGGGCCGATCTTCTCATCGCGGGCGAGTGGATGTCGCTGCGCTTGTTTCACAATAATCACAACGGCACCTTCACCGAGATCACGACTGATGCTGGCTTGGCCGAGGAGACCGGCTGGTGGAATTCGCTAATCGGAGCCGACGTCAACGGCGATGGCTTCATCGATTACATCGCGGGCAATGTCGGTTTGAATACGAAGTACCACGCGAATCGTGAGCGTCCGACCGGCCTCTATTACACGGATTTCGAGGGGAACGGCCGGTACGAGATCATCGAGAGCGAGTTCGAAGGCGACAAACTCTACCCGGTGCGCGGCCGAAGCTGCAGTTCGCGGGCGATGCCCAGTTTGAAGGAAAAGTTTCCGACCTTCCGCGACTTTGGTGCGGCATTGCTGCCGGAAATTTATTCGCCGGAAAAACTCGGCAAATCACTTCACCTCACTGCGACCCAGCTCGCTTCGGGTGTGTTTCTAAACGATGGACATGGCCATTTTACGTTTCAGCCGTTACCACGCCTCGCGCAAACGTCGCCTGTGTTTGGCCTCGCAACGGCCGATTTCAACGGTGATGGCAATGTGGATCTGGTGCTGGCCCAAAATTTTCATGGGCCGCAGGTGGAGACTGGGCGCTTTGATGGCGGGCTTAGTGTTATGCTCGCGGGTGACGGGCGAGGGAATTTCTCCGTGTTGACGCCGCAAGAAAGTGGAATCGCCATCAGCGGCGAAGCGCGGGCGATTGCGCTGGGCGATTGGCGGCGGGACGGATGGCCCGCGATGGTCCTCACGCGCGTGAATGAAAACGCGATGGCGCTCGCACCGAGGCGGACGGGGACGGGGCACTCGTTCGCGGTCAAACTCACCGGTGATATCGGGAATACGGATGCGATCGGCGCGCGAATAACGGTACACTGCAAGAACGGCGCGGCGCAGACGGTGGAACTGTATGCCGGCTCCGGCTACCTCGCGCAATCGGAGCCGTTGGCTTTTTTCGGCTACACGACGAACAACGAGCCGCAGACCATCGACGTCGTCTGGCCTGATGGCACGGTGACCAAGCATCCTTTCCAAGCGAACACGCCGCGCATCGAGCTGAAGAAGACAGCGACGATGTGACGGATTGTGAGCGAGGCTAGGGCGGGACCGCTGGATCCGCCAAAATTCAGGACGTCGTTACCCATCTCGGCGAGCCCAGCGGTTCGGCCCTGCCTCGCAAAATTTTCCGCCGTGCACGACTGGAGTTACTCGATCGCGGCGGCGAGTTCTTCGTCGGTGCCAGCGTGATTGGGGCGGCGCATGAAAAGCACCAGTGGAAGCGCCGCGAGTGAAACCACGAGCATCAATTGAAAGTCAGCGAGGTAGGCGAGTAACGCGGCTTGCTGTGTGACCATGGCATCGAGCAACGCGCGGCCACCGGCGGTGGCGGGATCCAGCAGCGCCGGCAGGTTTTGCATGGGCGCGCGAAACGGCTGGATGAATTCCGCGAGGGACGCATGCGCGCGACTGCTGTATTGGCCGAGCATATAAATGACCACGGAGATACCGATGCTCGAGCCGAGATTGCGCGACAGGCTGTACAACGCGGTGGCTGACGTGCGCAACTCAGCGGGAAGGGTTGCAAATGTCATCGTGCTGAGCGGCACGAACAGAAAACCGAGGCCGAGCCCCTGCAAGACTCCCGAAATCACTAGCATGCGGCTGGTGACCTCCAGCGAGAACTGGCTCATTTGCCACAGAGCGACCGCGGTTAACACGAGCCCAAGCGCGACCATCCAACGCGGATCGATCCGGTTCACCAGCCGGCCGACAATCATCATTGCGACCATTGTCCCGATGCCGCGCGGCGCGAGCAGCATGCCCGCCGTCATGACCGGATAACCGAGCATCGTCTGCAGGAACGGCGTGAGCAAGGCGAGGGTCGCCAGCAGAATCACACCGACGATGAAGATGAAAATCATGCCAGTGTTGAAATTGCGGTCGCGAAAGAGGCGCAGATCCAAAAATGGCCGCCGGGCGGTCAGCGTGTGAACGATGAACAGGTAGCTGCCCAAAAGGGAGAGCGCGGCCTCCAGGATGATTTCGGGCGAGTCGAACCATTGCAGTTGTTCGCCGCGATCGAGCATCATTTGCAGCGCGCCAATCGCGACCGCCAGCGAGAGGAAGCCGAGCCAGTCGAAATAGAGTCCACGCTGGCCGCGAGTCGGATGCAAGAAGGCGGAAAGTCCGAGGAACGTCAGGATTCCAACGGGCAAGTTGATGTAGAACACCCAGCGCCAGTTGTAGGTCTCCGTCAGCCAGCCACCCAGGGTCGGACCAAGGATGGGGCCGACCATGACGCCAACGCCCCACAATGCCATGGCGGAGCCGTGCTTATCTCGTGGATACTCGTCGAGCAAAACCGCCTGGGACAACGGCACGAGGGTGGCGCCGAAAACACCCTGCAGTAGTCGATAAAGGACCATCTGCTCGAGCGACATCGCCAAGCCGCAGAGCACGGAAGCGAACGTGAAGCCGACGACCGAAAGCAAAAACAAATTTTTCCGACCAAGCCGCGCAGAGAGCCAGCCGGTGGCCGGCATCATGATAGCTGCGGCGACGATGTACGACGTCAGCACCAGGTTGATTTGATCCTGCGCCGCCGAAAGGCTGCTCTGCATGTAAGGCAGTGCGACGTTGGCGATCGTCGTGTCGAGCGCCTGCATGATCGTCGCAAGCATTACGCAAATCGTGACGGGGCCGCGGTGATTGGCCGGCGGCGCGATGGAGTTTTGATCTGTCATCGAACGCTATCCCGGCTGCTGGTCACCGAAGATCCGGGCGAGATCGTGCAGCGACCGGGTATGTCCGGTGTCGATCTTCACCTCGGCGCTCATGCCAGCGCGCAGCGGGCGCTCGGGATCTTGAGCGTCAATCCGCACGCGCACGGGAATGCGCTGCACCGTTTTCACCCAATTACCCGACGCGTTTTGCGCGGGGATCAGCGCGAACTCGGCGCCCGTCGCCGGCCCGACGTCAGAGACCTGGCCGTGCCAGGCGTGATGCGGGTACGTGTCGATTTCGATGGTAACCGGGTCACCCGATTTGAGAAAGGTGAGTTCGGTCTCCTTGAGGTTGGCCTCGATCCACACGTGCGCGGCGGCGACCAGCGTGAACGCGGGCTGGCCGGGCTGCAGATATTTTCCGACGGGCAGATTAGTGATGTTGGCCACGATGCCATCGATCGGCGCCACGATTCTGGTTTTGCGCAGATCGCGCGCGGCTTTTTCTACCCGCGCCTTGGCCTCGGCGAAGCGAGGATTCTGTTCGTCGGGCAGGTCCAATCCGCCGAGTGACGCGAGAACCGTCGCGGCTTCCTGCTGCAGGACGGAGATCCGGCGGTGCGCGGCGTCGGCGGTGTGGCGGGCTTGATCCAACAAAGCGGCCGGCGCGACGTCGGTTTGCGTGAGTGTTTCCTGCCGCTTCAATTCACTTTCTGCAAACGCGCGCTGTTCTTCGGCTTCCGCGATGCCGGCGAGTTTCTCGCGATAATTTCCGCGCAGCGTCGCAAGCTCGAGACGCACCAGGTCGAGCTGCGCGTTGGCCTGCTGAAGCGCGGTTTTGTATGGCTCGTCGTCGAGCCGGAACAGGAGCTGCCCGGCGACGACATGCGCGTTGTCGCGCACGGCGACCTCCTTGACCGCGCCGGCCACTTCGGTCGTAAGCGTAAGTTTATCGGCATGGACGTAGGCGTTGTCGCTCGAGACAACGCGTCCAGTATGCAAATACAGCCACAAGCCGGCCGCGATGAGCAGCAGCGGGCCGGCAAGCAGCAGCACGCGGCGACGCCACGGAGGGTAATTGGTCGGTTCGTTTTCGGTGGGTGTCTGATCGATCGACATGGTCAAAAAAAATCAAGGGCGGAGTGACGTGGCGGTGCCGCGGATCAGGAGATCGACGGCGGCTTCCAGATAATCACTCGCGGAATATTCGCGCCGAATGTGCGCGGAGGCCCGGCTAAGCACGCCGGTGAAAATCATCCCGGCGAAGAGGTCGGCCAGAATCGGTGTGGCCACCGTCCGGCGGACGGACCCCGCCTTCATCGCACGTTGCAGGCGGGTGATCAGAGCTTCGCGCAACGGGCGGAAAATGGCCCGATACACCTGTTGCTCATGATCGCTGTGGTGATGGATTTCGCCGATCATGGCGCGAATCAGCGGGAGATTATGCTGCAGCAATTGGGCGTAATGGCAGGCGTGGGCCAGCAAGTCGGACCGGAGCTCACCGGCAGGCGAGTCAACGGACGGAGCGTCGGTCGGGGCGTCGGGCCCAAAATTCTGGCGGACGACGGCTTCCAGCAATCGCTCCTTGGTCCCGAACTGCCGGAAAAGGGTGACTTCGTTGACCTTGGCCTCGAGGGCGATGGCGCGAGTCGTCGCGCCTGTGAGCCCGTCGCGGGCAAACACGCGGGCGGCGGCCCGCAGAAGGCGTTGACGAGCGGGAATGGTGTAGCGGGTACGGCTATGCATGCAAGTGAATGCTTGCACAAAACACGGCGATCGATTTGGCGCAAGCGCGATGCTCGGATCGCTCGGGGTATTAAGTTTTCGCCAAGACCGTCGGGCCAGTCTTCTGCTCGCCGCCGTCGACCGGGTGCATTCAAGACAGGGTTATTTCCAGGGTAACTCCATGCATTCCCTACGGCGAGTACAGTGGTTTGGCCGATGGTGATAGCGACCGACCGGGCTATAGGGCGGCCTACGGGATACATGGTCGTACTCGTCCTCGGCGGAGTGGTACTCGTGGCGATCTTGCTGGCATTTATGAGCGGTCGTCGACGTCCGGTGGGTCGCGCCAAGCCGTACGGCGACGTGACTCCAAACGTGCCGGAAGCAGAAACGCTGACCCCATCCGCTTCGAGCGCGGCGACGCAGGATCAAGCCGACGCTTCGCGACGGCAGACACCGCCGGCTTAACTGTTCGAGTGCGCGTGGTATAGTACGGCGACGCGTTCCGCCGAGCTGTGAATTTCATACGCTCGCGTGGATCGCATGCACACCCCGCCCGACGGATTTTCTGTGCTTCCTTCGCGCCCTCCTGTAAAATGGATTACGTTCGGTTGCCGCTCCTGTCCGGTGTGAAATATTCAAAAGCTAAGGGGGTGTTCTGAGGCCGGCATGTGCAAGCCGGCTTGCGGCCATGGCGTGACGCGGCAAACTTTGCGGTGCATGATCAAGAAACTTCTCCACACGCGCATGCGCGTAAATGACCTCGAACGCACCGTAAAATTTTACGAGGATGCGCTTGGCTTGAAAGTCGCCCGCCGTCACACCTCGCCGCGTGGCGCGCACCTCGTGTTTCTGCAGACGCCCAACAGTGATGAGGAAATCGAGCTTTGCCAGATGCCGGCGGGCGCTCCGAGCGTCCAAGTGCAACCAGATTTGATGCACCTTGCGTTCGAAGTCGACGATCTCAAGGCGTTCGCGACCGAAGCGAAGAAAAAGGGGTTTCCTTTGAGTGATGGGCCGACGAATACGGGCAGCGGATCCATGATCGGGTTTATCGACGCGCCGGAAGGCTACGAGATCGAGCTGATCCAGAAGGCCAAGTAGGTTGCGTGCTTGCCGCGCAACGGGTCAGTGGGTTCGTTTCAGTTCAAGCGTGGCGCGACAAGCGCGCAACCTACGTGCGGAATTTCCGTTCGTACGAGAAGAGATATTGCTGCGCGAGTCCCGCCAGCGGACCGAAGTGCACGCGGCCAAAATGGGCGATCTGCGCGGGCTTCCAGCCGTGAAGTCCGTAGCGCTGCGCCATGGTTTTTATAATCCATACATCGACGGGAAACGCTTCGAGCCGGCCTGCGCCAAAAAGGAGCACGCAATCCGCCACTTTTTCGCCGACGCCGGGTAACGAGCAGAGGCGATCCTTCGCTTGGACGTAAGGCAGGGCTTCAGTCTCTTCAAGCCAGCCGGGATTGGCAGCGAGAAATTGAGCGGTTTGGTGAATGTAACGGGCGCGAAAACCGAGCAGGCAGGCGCGAAGATCGGCTTCGGGAATGGCCGCAAGTTCCGGCCAGGTCGGAAGGCGGAACGCAGGAGTTGAGTGTTGACGGTTGAGTGTTGGATGTCCGGATACCAGTGCACGGCGTGCGGGAATTAACGGCTTGCCGTGACGGGCGGCGAGGAGCGCGAGCATCTGCTTGATCTGCACGATCTGCTTCGTCGCGCTGCAAAGAAAACCCAGCAGCGTTTCGCCGAACGGCTGGCGGAGAATACGAAGACCTGGAAACGCGGCGATGCACGCGGCGAGGTGGGGATCGCTCCGCCACGGCAGCGAATCGGCCAGCTCGCGCGGGTCGCGCTCCAGATCGAAATAGCGCGCGAGAGCGGGCGCGGTCGGGGCGGTGAGATTGGCCGGCGCAGACCAATGCAGGCTCCCGTTGGAATCGAACGATAGACGCACGACGTGGTCGCCGAAAAATCCAAGCCATGTCGAATCGGGCTGACGTTGCCATCGAAACGCCTGGCCACCGTCGACGGTTTCGGCAAGCACGGACAAATCGACTGGCCCGAAGCGTGGGAGCGGTTGCCAGTCGGACCACGCCAGCGAAATATAGGATGTCATTGCTCTCCGGCGGGATCTCTGACCGCCGTGATCGAGTGGCTCTGGCATCGTGCTGGGGTTCATCATTGGCAGGATGCCGATGCCACTATGGTGATCACGGATCGCCGCCGCAGCAACAAGGAGACGGCGCGTCACTCCGCGGGTTTTTCCCAAAGGAAACTACTGGAACTGGCGAGCGCGTGCCCATCGGCGGCGAGCAACTCCAGCTTCCATGCCACCGGGTGCACATCCTGGTTAGGCCAGGCCGGACCGGTCAGCCCGAGCTGAAAAACGGTTTGGCCCGTGGAGAGCTCGACTGGAAACGTGTACGTCTTGATGTCGGGTGAATCGGGGGCGACGAGCTGCAAAGAAAATTTTGCGCCTGACTGAACCCCGTCATGGTTGGCCACGCGGACCAGATAATAAAACCCCGCTCGTGCATCAGGATGAGTTCGCAGAACAATCTGTCGCCCAGTGTTCTCATGTCCGGTGAAGTGCTCGGAGATGCTATCGAAAGAGTCCGCATCACGCCACCCTGGCCAGACGCGGACGAATTCCACGTCGGCGGCCCGCAAGCCAGTCAAAGCGACCGCGGTAAAGGCGATGAAAGCAACGAAGGAACGCATACTGGGAGATTGATCGCGGTTCGCGTGCTGCACAAGCGTTTCGCCGTTGAAACGAATTTGACTGAATAAGTGAAAATGGTTTCAGCGGCGAAACGCTTTGAAGATCAGCCAGCAGCCAAACGGAGCCGAACCTAATTTCATGTATTAAGTGAAATGTCGATTGGAGGCGACGTGTCTCGAATGGCTTGGCTGCTGGAGGGAACGCGGCGAGGTTGCGTTGCCAAACGGCGTTACTTTTCCAAATGAACGAGCTGGTAACGGCGGAAACCGAGGGCGGCGGGTGGCCAACCTTTGACCGCGGGGTCGAGCAAATAGGTTTGCGCACCGTAGAAGATCGGCGCGATGGGCGCGTCTTTGAGCAAAAGCGCTTCAGCCCGCTGATAGAGCTCGGCGCGTTGCACGGCATCACTCAGCGGAGCGGCGTCGGCTAGCAGGCGGTCGTACGCTGGATTGCCCCAGCCAGTCAAGTTGTAGCTGCCGTTCGTGACAAAGAGTCCGAGGAAATTTCCGGCGTCTGGAATATCCGCCACCCAACTACCGAACGTCATGATGTAATTACGCGTCTGCTGATTTTGCAGCCACGTCTTTTGCTCTGAGGGCGCGATGATGATTTTGATTCCGAGTTTGCGCTGCCACATCGCCTGCAACGCTTCGGCGAGCTGTGGTTGGATTTCGTCCGTGCGGCATTGCAGTTCAAATACCGGCAGCCCGGCACCATGAGGATGACCGGAGTCGGCCAGGAGTTTTCGCGCGGCGCCCAAATCGAAGCTTGCCCGGGCTCGCGCGGTGTAACCTGACGTATGCGGCGGTGTCAGGCTGAACGCAGGCAAGCGGCTCCCCTGCAAAACCGTGCGCGCAAGCGTCTCGCGATCGATCGCCATCGACAGCGCCTGGCGGACCCGAACGTCGTCCAAAGGCGGACGCGTGACGTTGAAGCGAATAAACACGGATTGCAGAAACAGATCAATCCGCAGTCGCGCAGGATCGCGTTGTCGCCAGCCCGCAACTTTGGCAATCGGCAGTGTGAAGGTGGCATGCTCCTGTCCTGCGCGAAAATTTCGTTCGTCGACGTCGGGATTGTCCGTTGGAAGGAAAATAATTTGGTTCAGTCTTACGGTGTCGGCCCCCCAAAAATGTGGGTTCTTGGCCACGATGATTTGCTGGTTCGGTGTCCAGTTTTTGAGCACGAAGGGTCCGTTGCCGACGAGGTTCTCTGGCCGCGTCCACGCGGTGCCACGACGGGTAAGTCCGCCGAATTTCTCCAGAAGGCGCGGCTTGATTGGGAAGGTGGGCGGACTCGCGGTGAGTTGGGCGAAGTACGGCGTGGGGCGCTCGAGTGTGACGATCAGCGTACGGTTGTCGGGCGCGGTTACTCCAAGGGAGGTGAGGTCCGAGATTTTACGGACGTTGATCGGCTCGGCGTTCTTTACTGGATACAACAGATAGGCGTTATCGGCCGCGATCGCGGGATTCACCAAGCGACGCCATGATTCCACGAAATCCATTGCGACAAGCGGATCGCCGTCAGACCAACGGAGGTTTTCGCGCAGATGAAATGTCCACGTGAGGCCGTCCGGCGAAACCTCCCAACGTTCGGCGGCGGAGGGCAGAGGAGCGAGCGTTTCTTCGTCCAACGCGGTCAGTCCATCGAACAGCGACATCAGGATGTTTCCGTCGGAGAACGCCGTCACGATCTGGGGATCGAGGTCCGCGGGTTCTGCGCCGTTGCCGATGATCAAGGTCTGCGTACGAATGCCCGCCGCGGCCGGCGACTCACGGTGGCCGCAACCAACCGTGAGCATGAGAGAAAATAACGCGCAGAGGACGCACAGCGGGCCGAGTCGCATGGCGGAAGGAAAGCACGGCGGAGCCGCGGAGCAAATATTCCGTCAATGCGGAGAAGGGACGACTGAGGAGTTGGCAAACGCGACACGCGACGGTGCGCTCGAGCGTAGCACGGTCAGCCTGACCGTGTTTCATCACAAACCGCGGGCAGGTTGCCCGCGCTACGTCCCAACTGTATGCGGAAGCTCTCTATCGGAGCGTAGATCCCCTCGCGCGAACGCTGGCGCCATTAGGCCGCGAGTGAGATGACTTCCTTGCCCTCAGGCGTTTTCAAGGTCATCGCGCCGGCGCCGATTTCCAAGTGGACCGTGCGATTGGTCGTTCCGCCCGTAACCTGCTGACGCACCCGATACCCATTGGCGGCGAGATACTCCATCGTCGCCTTCGTGTTGCGCTCGCCGATTTTGAAATTGTCGTGGCTCGAGAGGATGCCGGCACCGCCTGTCACGAAAATACGGAGACGCGACTGGTCGGCTTTCATGCCGGCCAGCGATCGAAAAAATAAAGGCAAGCCGGTGTCGGCGAACATTGCTGGCTGGCTCTTGGCTTTCTCCGGCGAAATCGAAGAATCTGGCAGCATCATATGGAGAATGCCGCCGACCTTCACAGCCGGATCGTACACGACGACCCCGACGCACGAGCCCAGTGCGTACGTGCTCAGCGTGACGAGGGCGTTGTTGGACACTGCCATGTCGCCCACGCCGACCACGACGCGCTGCGCAAAAATGGATGCAATCGTCGGCGAGCCCATGCGTCAGTCAAAGGGTAGCGGAGGCGAACTCTGCGCTTCCGAACATGAAATGAAACGATGATGGCATGAAACGAACGGGCCTGGTGACTCCGCGTCCTGAAATATACGGATGCGCGTCTCCAAACTTGAGGGACTCGCCGCCAATTCGGCGGAGTTTCCGACGCTTTTTTCCCGCGGATGCTCTGCTCGCGTCCGCTCTATAAAACCAGTGTAAAACCGAACGCCTCTACTCTCGCATGCGACCGATCGGCGCGATGCGAAATCAGATCCTGACCAGCAAACGTTGACTGATGGGAGTCACCTGATTGTGACTTCGGATCTTTGCGATCGTGCCAGGGCTCAGCTCCTGACCTTCGCCGATCAGAAGGAGTCCGTGCGGGCTATAAATCCCGTTGGCC
>DAITQE010000008.1:0-1588 GCA_036833235.1 Opitutus sp. | reverse complement strand
ACCATACCGGGGTCGAGTTCATGCAACGTGATTTCGCGGACCTGCCGTGGGAGCTGCGCGAGATTCGTGACTTTGAGAAACAGACGCACCGCTTCAGGATCATACGCGGTGCCTGACTGCGAGAGAATCAGATCGATCGCCGCTGCTTTGGGCAGGCCGGATTCGACGTAACCAACGGCAACGGCAAGGCAGCGCGCGGGCCACGGAATCGCGTCGCCCGCAAGTCCGTCAGGATAACCTTGTCCGTCAAAACGTTCATGGTGGGCGCGAATCACTTCACCGACTCCCGATCCGTCGTCGACCAGGGAGGCGAGCGTCTGACTGTAGATCGGATGGTTGTGCATCATCGCCCGCTCGCGATCAGTCAGTTCGTCCATCTTAGAACGGAACGCGCGCAACATTTCCCGCGGGACGCCGATCAGGCCGAGGTCGCACAGCCACGCCGCGGCGCACAGCGCGTGTTGCTGCACCAAATCGAGCTGGCCACTCGTGGCCATGTGGCCGGCGAATTCAACGAGCGCTTTGGCCTGTCCGCCGAGAATCGGATCATACGTGGTCAGAATGCGCCGGCAAAGTTCGAGCGAATGCTCATAGTTTGCGGCGAGATTCTGATTTGCCAGGTCGAGCCGCTGGCGCTGCTGCTCCAAATCATGAACGCGTGCAGCGAGGGCGGCATTTGTGTCGGTCAGCTGCGTATTCAGCCGCAGCGTTTCCGCCTGGAGGATGGCGTTGTGCGTGACGAGTTCGTGCCGATGCACGGCATTGCGCACGGTCGCGATCAACTCCTCGCGTAACCAGGGTTTGGCGACAAAGCGGAAAATTTCGCCCTTGTTGATCGCGTCGACGATCGTCGGCAGCGAAAGCACCGCGGTAATCAGGATGCGTGAGGCTTGCGGGCGGATTCGACGGCTTTCGATCAAGAAATCGAGACCGAGCATCTCCGGCATTTTCTGGTCGGAAATAATGACTGCGAAATCCCGCTCGGCGAGGATCGCGAGCGCCTTGGTTGGACTGGAGCATGCGACCACGTGAAAACGTTCCCGCTCAAGCGTCTGCTGCAGAGCGGACAACACAACCGGTTCGTCATCGACGATCAGGATGGTGGACGGAATGTTTGGCGTGTCGGTCATGGCAGCGCAGTGGCGAAAGAGGAAGCGTCAGGAACCGGGGAGACCGGATGGACGATGAAATCAGCGATTCGGTCGAGTGCAATCTGCCTTTGCGCCGCGCCGTTTTCCCACGCCGCCCGCGGCATTCCGTAAACGACGCAACTCGCTTCGTCCTGGGCGAACGTAAGGGCACCGAGTTCGCGAAGCCGAAGGAGTCCTTCCGCGCCGTCTTTGCCCATACCAGTGAGAATACCCGCAATCGCATGCGGCGCCGCACCGCAATCAGCAGCCGATTTAAACAGCAGATCGACGGCTGGACGCTGATGCCAGATTTGTGGTCCGCCGGTCACCCGCGCTCGGTAGTGATTCCCCTGCCATTGCAACATCAGGTGAAAATTACCTGGAGCGACCAGCGCCAGCCCTGGTTTCAAGATATCACCGTCAACCGCCTCACGCACCTCGAAGGCGCATTGGGTGTT